>NZ_CAAAFT010000440.1:0-5901 GCF_900634765.1 Candidatus Protofrankia californiensis
CCGGTGGCGTCGGCTGGGGTGACGTCGCCGGTGACGTCGCCGGTGACGTCGCCGACGACACTGCCACCGGCGATGCCGGCATCCCCGACAACAGCCCCGGAGATCGTGGATTCGGTGGGATGCGGCGCCGACGGCTGCCACGTCTGGGCTGCCTCATCCCAGATGTATGAACCATCATCGCTGACCCAGCGACCGTGCTCGTCGATGCGCATGTGTCATCCTTCGGACCGAAACAGACGGTTCCAGGGTGCCATGCTGCCTGAAGAGAGCTTCACCCCGGATCCGGTACGGATCCGGAAGCAGCCCGAAACGCCCGCCAGGAGATCAAGGGCACGAGCGCCGCGCGATCATTGCTGTTCGCGCGGCCGGGAGGCCCCCAGGAAGACAGCCGGTCAAAGGCCGCGCGATCGTTCCTGTTCACGCGCGGCCGGGAGGCCCCAGGGGGCCGGCTGCCGAAACACGAACGGGTGCCGGATGAACTGGTAGCGGGTCAGCAAGACGTCGAGGTGACCAGCACGTCGGCCTTCTGCAACTCCTTGAGCGTGGCGTAGCCGGTCGTCGCCATCGCGGTCCGCAGCGCACCGGCAAGATCCAGAGTACCGGGGTTCACCGACACGGGGCCCAGCAGGATCTCCCGCAATGTTCCGGCGACCGGAACATGCTCCCAGATGCCTCGCGGCAGACGGGAGTGCAGGACGTCCATGGACCAGTAGCCGCCCCGGCCAGGCGCCTCGACCGCGGCGGCCAGCGGCACGTCGAGCATGACCGCGTCGGCGCCGCAGGCGATGGCCTTGGCGATGTCACCGCCGGTCCGCATACCCCCGTGGGCGATGACGTGGACGTATCGACCGCCGGACTCGTCCAGGTAGCGCATGCGCGCGCCGGCCGCGTCCGCGATGGCGGTCGCCATCGGGACCCCGACTCCCAGCACCGCCCTGGTCGTGTCCGCGCCACCGGGACCGACTCCGACGATCACACCGGCGGCGCCGGTGCGCATCAGGTGCAGGGCGGTCGAGAAGGACGCGCATCCGCCCACCAGGACGGGCACGTCGAGCTCACCGATGAACCGCTTGAGGTTCAATGGTTCGGTCCTTCTCGACTGGTGCTCGGCCGAGACGGCCGTCGCATGGATGACGAGCAGGTCGGCCCCGGCCTCGATCAGGAACGGGTACAGCGCCTTGACCCGTTGGGGACGCAGCGCGGCAGCTGTGACCACGCCGGCATCCCGGATCTCCGTCAGCCGCTTGACAACCAACTCGGGCCGGATCGGCGCGGTGTAGAGCTCGCGCAGGCGCCGGCCGGCCGCGTCCGCGTCGAGGGTGGAGATTTCCTCCAGCAGCGGCTCCGGCTCCTCATGCCTGCTCCACACCCCCTCGACATGGACGACGCCGAGGCCACCGATGGCTCCCATGCTGACAGCGGTAGCCGGTGAGGTCACCGCATCCGCGGGGGCGGTCACCACCGGCAGGTCGAAGCGGTAGGCGTCGATCTCCCAGGTCAGCGAGACGTCCGCGGGGTCGCGCGTCCGCCTCGACGGCACAATGCCCAGCGCGTCCAGGTCGAAGCCGACCCGACCGCTCTTACCGATACCGATCTCGACCTCAGCCACTGTGTCCTCTAGCCACTGTGTCCTCTCACCGGCATCACCGGCAACCAGCTCACCGGCACTTCCGGCAACCATGTCACTTTAAGTAACAAAACCAACACAAAACAGGCCGGCGGAATCAGGAGCAGCCCTCTTACCCCCAGCCGAACGACGTTCACCTCACCGTGAGTTGTAATTCGGTGCCTCGACGGTCATCTGAATGTCGTGCGGGTGGCTCTCCTTCAGGCCCGCCGTAGTGATGCGCACAAGCTGGCTGTCCTGCTGCAGGGCGGCGATCGTCGGCGAGCCGGTGTAGCCCATGGCCGCCCGCAGGCCGCCGACCAGCTGGTGGGCCACCGCGACCAACGGCCCCCGATACGGAACCTGCCCCTCGACGCCCTGCGGCACGAGCTTGTCGTCGGAGAGAACGTCGTCCTGGAAGTAGCGGTCCTTCGAGTAGGAGCGGGTGGTGCCCCGGGTGCGCATCGCGCCCAACGACCCCATCCCACGGTATGCCTTGTACTGCTTGCCGTTGATGAAAATCAACTCACCGGGGCTCTCGTCGACCCCGGCCAGCAGGCTGCCGAGCATCACCGTGTCCGCACCGACCGCGATCGCCTTGGCGATGTCCCCGGAGTACTGCATCCCGCCGTCACCGATCACAGGGATGCCGTGCTCCCGGGCGACCTGCGCGCATTCGTAGATCGCGGTGACCTGCGGCACGCCGACCCCCGCCACCACCCTTGTGGTGCAGATCGAGCCGGGCCCGACCCCCACCTTGATGGCGTCGGCGCCCGCCTCCACCAGCGCGCGAGCGCCGTCCGCGGTCGCGACGTTGCCCGCGACGACGTCGAGGGGGCCGCCGTCGACCCTGGTCGGCAGGTCGGCCTTGATACGGCGCACCATGTCCAGCACGGCCCGGGCATGGCCGTGGGCGGTGTCGACGACCAGGAAGTCGACCGCCGCGCTCACCAGCGCCTGGGCGCGCTTGTAGGCGTCCTCCCCCACCCCGATGGCGGCGCCGACCACGAGACGGCCGTCCGCGTCCTTGGTCGCCTGCGGGTACTGCTCACGCTTGGTGAAGTCCTTGACGGTGATCAGCCCACGCAGGCGCCCGCGGTCGTCCACCAGGGGAAGCTTTTCAATCTTGTGTTGCCGCAGCAGGGCCAAGGCGTCGTCAGCCGACACACCCACAGGTGCCGTGACAAGCGGCATCGAGGTCATCACGGCACGTACCGGCTGGGAATAGTCTCGCTCGAACCGGATATCACGGTTGGTCACGATGCCGACGAGCCGGCCATCGGATTCGGTCACCGGGACGCCGGATATCCGGTACCGGGCCATCAGCTCGTTGGCCTCGTCAATGGTGGCGTCCGGGCCGCAGGTGATGGGAGCGGTGATCATTCCTGATTCGGAACGCTTCACCATGTCGACCTGCTGCGCCTGGTCGTCCACGGAAAGATTCCGATGCAGCACACCCACCCCGCCCTGCCGGGCCATCGCGATCGCCATCCGTGCCTCGGTAACGGTGTCCATCGCCGAGGACAGCATCGGAATAGCGAGCCGGATATGGCGGGACAACCGCGTGGACGTGTCCGCGTCCGACGGCATGATGTTCGATTCCGCCGGGAGCAGCAGCACATCGTCGAAGGTCAGCCCCAGCGTGGCCAGTTTCGTTGGCAACGCCGGGCCCGGATCGGACACGGCAGGCCGGACAATGGGACTATTCATGGCACCTTCCGTTCATGCTTCGTCACCTGCCGTGCCGGTACTGCACCTGCACGCACTTCCCGGCCCATGCGCGACAATCCGCCCCACCCGGAGCGCCGGCCCCGCCATCCACTCCGCTGTCGCCGCTGTCGCCGACTCCCACCATCGACCGGCGCGACCGGACACCGACACGAGCTCCAAGCTTTACATGCTAGCCGGCCAAAGGACACGCGATCATGACTTTTCATGCGCCCGGAGGCCGCAGGGAACCTCGCCGGCCAAAGGACACCCGATCGCAGGCTTCCCACGAAAAAATGATCATGGTTTTTCGGCGGCGGCCGCGATATCGCATGCACCAAAACAGCCCGCAGTCACGGTAAAGAGGCAATACGAGCACACATCAGTGCTCGGAGTCGCCGATCGGGACCACTAAGAGGCTCAGTCCGGCGTAGCGTGGTCGGCGTGAGCAACGAGCCTCTCGACCCCTTCGCGGGCGACCCCGAGGATCCGACCGCAGAGCTCGCACGCCTAGACCCGGTCGAGGACACCGATCTGCTGGAGCCTCTGTCGCAGCAAGAGCGTGAGGAGGTACTCGCCGAACTCGGTGATCTCGACGTTTTCCGGACCCTGTTGGAACCCCGCGGCTACCGTGGCCTCGTCGTCGACTGCGAGGGATGCGCAGAACCGCACTTCTTCAACTGGGATCTTCTTACCGGGAATCTGCGCCATCTGCTCGACGAGGGACGCACCCGGGTACACGAGCCCGCGTATGCTCCGGATCCCTCCTTCTACGTCAGCTGGGACTACGCACGCGGCTATGCCGACGGCGTCTACGAGACAAGCGAGGCGTCGGAAGCCGACTCGCGCTAACCCGCCCTCCGTCCAGCGAAGCTGGGGCCTGTGGATCGCGCCAGCGCGGCAGGCGGTCCACAAGGGTGCGCAACGAGGTGACAGCACTGGATCCACATCACTTTCCCGCGACAGCTCACCAACAGCAGCCCACCCCTCCGCCAGGGGTCCCCAAATCATCGCGAAACGACCCAACGTTCCGCCCCTTCCCCTTACCGATCATCGCTGGATGATCGGTAAGCCCGCGTGACGACCAACCCGCCACGCCAGGGGTCCCCAGATCGCGGCGAAGCCACTATCTGGGGGAAAGCAGATCGAGTGCTTCGGACAGGGACTGTGCGTACCCGACCTGTGAGGTAAGGACTGACCTGCGCCAGCCCGGGCCTCCTACGACGATCGACGTCGGCGGCCGGGTCGTCGGTAAACCACGCCACGTCGCCACGTCCGCCGAGGCCCGGCGTTGGGACCAGAGGAACACCGCGGCCGGTCCGGTACGTACGACCGCGGTCCGCAGTGCGGCGATCGGTACCGCGGCTCCGAGGAGACGAACGGGTACCCCTCGTTCAGCCAGCCCAGCCGCGATCGCATTGAGGGCAAGGCTGTGCTGCTCGTCCGGGGTGCACGCGAGCAGCACCGGACGGGTGTGGACATCCACGTCACGATCTGCCGCACGGCGGAAAACCGTCACGATGCACTCGCTCAGCAGGTGCTCGACATCGACTGCGTCCCCACGCAGTTCCCACCGCCGGCCGACCGCGACGAGGACCGGACACGCCAGGTCCTGCCATGCGGCGACCACGCCGTCGGTCTCGATCGCCTGAGCCAGGATGCGGGTCACCGCGGACGAGTCGAGTGCCATGGCCGCGCGAGCGAGACCTCGAGCCGCAATACCGGCACCCTCGAGCGACAGGACCCGACCGCCTGAACCTCGCGCTTCGGTCATGAGCTCGGGTTCGGGTTCGGCCATCGCTGCGGGCCCGGTGACGACGGCGGGCCCGGTCATAACCGTGGGCCCGGAGATGTTCTCGGCAGCGCTACGGCCGTCGTGGGAGGAAAGCGCGATCACGACGGGCTTACCGATGCGCTGCTGATCGATTCCCCGGGCGTCAGGCCCGCCCGACTGCCCGGAGTCGGCTACGGAGCGTGGTCCGTCCTCGACCTGTCGAAGCGGTGCCGGCCACCGCGGCTCCGGCAGGTCGTCGGGAAGCACGCTCTTGGCCATGCGGGCCGCCTCCGCCGGCGCGATCCCAGCCTGCGTGAGACGGCACATGAACTCCAACCGAGCCAGGTCGTGTGGACCGTACCTGCGGCGGGTACCGGAAACATGGTCGGCCGGACCGAGCCCGTACCGGCGGTTCCATGTACGCAGGGTCGCGGGCGCGATTCCCAGCCGCCGGGCAACCGCGGCAACGGTGTACCGCGGATTGCGCTCCGCCGGGTCCGGGGAGGGGGTCACAGCGCTCATGGTGGCTCTCGGCGACCGTACCCACAACTTGGCGACGAACCGGCTCCGAACGACTACGCGCCGAGTGACTCTCTATGTTGAACAACATATGGCGCGGTACTACGGTGTAGCTGCGGCGCCAGCCGCCCATGGTTGAGAGGGGGGGCTCAGGCCGATGACCGACGTCCGACGACTTCCAGGCCCCGGTGCCGAGAAGTGGGAGTGGCAGCTTCACGGCGCCTGCCGTGGGGAGAGCACCGAGCTCTTCTTCCACCCCGAAGGGGAGCGAGGCCCGGCGCGTGCGGCTCGTGAG
>NZ_CAAAFT010000441.1:0-3267 GCF_900634765.1 Candidatus Protofrankia californiensis
GGAGAGCACCGAGCTCTTCTTCCACCCCGAAGGGGAGCGAGGCCCGGCGCGTGCGGCTCGTGAGGCAGCTGCCAAGGCCGTCTGCGCGCGGTGTCCCGTGATCCAGGCATGTGCGGAGCACGCCCTGCAGGCCCGCGAACCCTACGGGGTGTGGGGCGGGCTGAGCGAATCCGAGCGGGAGGCCATCCTGACCGGCCGAACGCGGCGCGGGGCGGGGCGGCACAGCCCGACCCGCCCGGGGCTTGCTCCGGCATGCTGAGTCATACATGATCATGGTCATACGTGATCATGTATGTCATGGCCGCCGCGATCACAGTCGCGATGATCGCCGTGCCGGGTAGGTGTCTCCGGCGTCCCCAGTCTCGTAACGAGATGTACGGACAAGGCGACCCCAGCGGTTGGATCACCCGCGATGTGTGACCGCAGCGCTCCAGGGGCACCCACGGTGAACGCGCAAGAGGCCTGGTAGGACGTTCAGCATCGTCCTGCCAGGCCTCTTGGCGTATCTACAGCGTTACCTTCCGGCGTTCCCGCGCGACGGGACGCCGGCACATACAAGATCTTGAACACATGCAAGATCTTGAAAGAAAAATCTCCGGAGCCCCCGAGGGCAGGACCCCGTGAGCCGGACGGTCCTACCCTCGAGCGCTCTTACCGATCAGATGCTCTTACTACTTGAGACAAGCCCACGACGGTGATCCCGTTGCTCAGAAGCTCGGTCCGTGCGAGTGCGAGTGCCCACCGTGATTGTGGCCGCCGCCCTCCGGCGCGGGCTTGGCCGGCTTCTCCGTGACCAGGCTCTCGGTCGTGATGAGCAGCCCGGCGATCGACGCGGCGTTCACCACGGCCGACCGGGTCACCTTCACCGGATCGACCACACCGTCGGCGATCAGGTTGGTGAACTCGCCACGGGCAGCGTTGAAGCCACTGCCGACCGGCTGCTCCCTGACCCGAGAGACGATCACCGCTCCTTCGAAACCGGCATTGCGCGCGATCCAGGTCAGCGGGGCGGCGAGCGCGTCACGAACGATGCGCACCCCGGCCAGCTCGTCCCCGGTACGCCCCAAGCCGTCGTCGAGCACCGCGGCGGCATGCAACAGGGCCGACCCACCACCAGCGACAATGCCTTCCTCCACCGCCGCACGGGTGGCCGAGACGGCATCCTCCAGGCGGTGCTTCTTCTCCTTGAGCTCGACCTCGGTGGCCGCGCCAACCCTGATCACCGCGACACCGCCGGCGAGCTTGGCGACCCGCTCCTGCAACTTCTCACGGTCCCAGTCGGAGTCGCTGGCCTCGATCTCACTGCGGAGCTGACGCACCCGGTCGGCAACGCTCGTCTCGTCGCCGACACCGTCGATGATGGTCGTGTTGTCCTTGTCGACGACGATCCTGCGCGCCCGACCGAGATCGTCCAGGCCGACCGAATCGATCTTTAGACCAACCTCGGACGCGACGACCTGCCCGCCGGTGAGGACGGCGATGTCCTGCAGGATCGCCTTGCGCCGGTCACCGAAGCCGGGGGCCTTGACCGCGACGACCTGGAAGGTCTTACGGATGGCGTTGACGACGAGGGTCGACAGCGCCTCTCCCTCGACGTCCTCGGCAATGATCAGCAGTGGCTTACGTGCCTCCACCACCTTCTCGAGGAGGGGAAGGATGTCGTTCAACACGCTGATCTTGCCAGGGTGCAGCAACACGTAGGCGTCCTCAAGGACGGCCTCCATGCGCTCGGCGTCGCTGACGAAATACGGGGAGATGTAGCCCTTGTCGAACTGCATTCCCTCGGTGAGCTCGAGTTCCAGACCCAGGGTCTGGCTCTCCTCGACGGTGATCACACCGTCCTTGCCGATCCGGTCGATCGCCTCGGCAATCAGTTCGCCGACCTTCGCGTCCTGGGCCGAAATGGCCGCGACATGGGCGACGACCTCTTTCGAGTCGACCCCGATGGCCTGCTCCAGCAGGGCCTTCGAGACGGCCTCGACAGCAGCCTCGATACCGACCTTGAGCGATATCGGCGGCGCGCCGGCCACGACCTGACGCAGGCCGCTGCGAACCATCGCCTGAGCGAGGACGGTCGCGGTGGTAGTGCCGTCACCGGCAACGTCATTGGTCTTGGTGGCGACTTCCTTGGCGAGCTGGGCACCCAGGTTCTCGTTGGGGTTGTCCAGTTCGATCTCGCGCGCGATCGTCACCCCGTCGTTGGTGATCGTCGGCGCGCCGTAGGACTTGTCGATGACGACGTTGCGACCGCGCGGACCGATCGTCACTTTCACAGCGTCCGCGAGGGCGTTCACCCCATGCTCAAGAGCATGGCGAGCATCCTCGCTGAACGACAGAATCTTGGGCATTTAGGTGGTCCTCCCGAACCGGCTCAGGGCGTGCCCTGGAATCCCTTCGGGCCTCCGGGCACGCGCAAGAAGCCATGATCGTGCACCCTTGTGGCCCTAGGCCGCGTCCGGCGGATCGTCAATCGCGCGGATCGGCGCCCAGACGACGACCGTCCGCATCGACCAATGTCCACCGGGCACGGCCCGATGGCGACCGGGCGTGTTTCGCCGATCCGGACGAATACCGTCCAGACTGGCGAAACACGCCCTTGGATCCTTGCCGGGATACCTACTTCTCGATGATCGCCAGAACATCGCGAGCGGAGAGAACCAGGTACTCCTCGCCAGCGTACTTGACCTCGGTGCCGCCGTACTTGCTGTACAGCACGACATCGCCGACCTTGACGTCGAGCGGGACCCTCTTGCCGTCCTCGAAGCGGCCCGGCCCCACAGCGAGGACGGTGCCCTCCTGCGGCTTCTCCTTGGCCGTGTCCGGGATCACAATGCCTGACGCCGTGGTCTGCTCGGCATCGGACGGCTGTACGACAATGCGATCTTCGAGTGGCTTGATCGCAACCTTGGTGGCGGTCGTCACGATCGACCTCCCCCTTCCTGCGCTGGATGAGAGAGCGACCCTGGCGGCCTGCCGTCGCGGGTGAACAGGCGCCTGTTGTCGCTGGCACTCTCACGTGCCGAGTGCCAACTTAGCACCCGCCCCGCCCACGTCAACCAACACGGTCAGAACTGTCAAGAGCGACCTGGACGGCGATGAGCGCCAACCCCGCCAGCCAGCCGGCCCCAGCCGGCCCCAGCCGGCCCCAGCAGCCGGCCCCCGCCGAGCCCCACAGACCACGCCGGCCCGCTTACTGCGGCACACCCCCGGCGCCGGACATGGCGCCGGACACCGCGGGGACGGCAGGGACGATGGGCGCGGCCGGGA
>NZ_CAAAFT010000441.1:3862-9315 GCF_900634765.1 Candidatus Protofrankia californiensis
CGCGGCAGGGACGGCGGGAAACAGCCGGCGCGCCGCCCCGGCCGCTGTCGTTTCTCAGCCCGGCCGGCTGGCGTCCGGCCGGATGACGTCAGGGTGTCCACGGAACCAGGAGACCGTGCTGTCGAGTCCGCTGCGCAGGTCGACGGCGGGTTCCCAGCCGAGGATCTCCCGGGCCAGGGATATATCGGGCTGGCGGACCGTCGGGTCGTCCTCCGGACGCGGAATGAACGAGATGACGGATTCGCTCTTGGCCACCTCGCGGACGAGCTCCGCAAGTTCGAGGATGGACAGCTCGTGGGGATTTCCGATGTTTATCGGGCCGGGGTGACCGGAAAATGTCATCCGCACGATCCCCTCCACCAGATCGTCAACATATATGATCGATCGGGTCTGGCTGCCGTCACCGGCGACGGTGATGGGTTCACCGCGCAGCGCCTGGGTCGCGAAGGCGGGAATCGCCCGGCCGTCGTTGGGGCGCATCCGGGGCCCATGGGTGTTGAAGATCCGGACGATTCCGGCGTCCACCCCGTGGCTACGGCGATAGGCCATGGTGAGCGCTTCGCCAAACCTCTTGGCCTCGTCGTACACACCCCGCGGCCCCACCGGGTTGACGTGACCCCAGTAGTCCTCGGGCTGCGGATGGACCTGCGGATCGCCATAGACCTCCGAGGTGGACGCCAGCACGAAACGCGCGTGTTTCTCCTTGGCAAGACCGAGAGCGTGCAGGGTACCGATCGAGCCGACCTTCAAGGTGTGAATCGGTAGATTCAGATAGTCGATGGGACTCGCCGGTGAGGCGAAGTGCAGCACATAGTCGACCGGACCGGCGACATGAACATAATCAGTCACATTACAACGGACGAGCCGGAAGTGCTCGTGCCCGGTCAGGTGCGCGACATTCGCCGGGGTCCCGGTGACGAAGTTGTCCAGGCAGACGACCGCATGGCCTTCGTCGAGCAACCGTTCACACAGGTGCGACCCCAGAAAGCCGGCACCTCCGGTGACAACGCTTCTTTTCATCGGTCTCCCTACCGGTCATTGATATCCGGTCCAGGTGACGATACGCGCTCGAAGTCCCACTCCTGCGCAGAACGCGCGAGCAGGCCCGGCGGAATGTCCGCGATGACCGACACGTGGTCGCGGTGCGTCGGTAGAGCCGCCGACGGGTCGGTCACGGACGGATGGAAAAGGACCACCACGACGTCACGGTTGTCGCCGACCCCCCGGTAGATCTCCGCCACGGTGCCCGCCACGGCCCGGCCGAGCCAGGCGAGGAGATCGTCCATGCGCCCCTGCGCCGCCCGTGCCTCCCACATACGCGTCACACCAGCCACAGCTACATCTTCGACCAGAACCGGCGGCGTGAACCGGAAGCGCCGGCCCGGCCGGACGCTCAGTCGGCTCACATCAGGGTCGGTTGGCGAATCAGGGACGGTTGGCGAGGCGACGCTGCAGGTTGGCGTGACGGAACTCCCACACCGCCCCGGCCTGCCGAAGATTCCACGCTCATGGGCGTCGGCAAGAAACGCCATCAGCCGCAGAGGCTGCCGGCCGCGCCCAGCCAGCCAGAGCCTGGTGAGGCCCAGATGCACCCATGCCGAGTAGAGCTCCCTGAATGCGAGTGCACTGGCACGATCCTGGACCAGGACAGACCAGGGGTCTGCCGCCCGCTGCGTGTCCACGGTGGTGGTGATGAGCCCGAGCCCGAGCGCGGAAAGCCGCGGCCGCCGCAGGACGATCTGCCTCGGGGAGGGATGACCGAACCCGCCTGTGAGCCCGAACACGGACTCGGCTGTGCGGAGCTCCGTGAAGACCGAGCAGTGCCCGTGGTGTGGCGCGGGAGAGTTCCCACCAGGAGAGGCTGGTGGTGTGCAGGCGGTGTTCGAGGTGGCGGGCCAGGAAGACCAGGTAGCCGGTGGCCTGGTCGGCGGTCCACCGGTTCGGGCGGTCGCGGTAGGGCCTGTAGGCGGCGGGGATCAGCCCGTCGAACAAGTGTTCCTCGACGGCGGTGCGGGTGGGCAGCGCGACGGTGTCACACAGCTCGCCCGGGTCGGGCAGGCCAAGGGTGGATTCGCCGGGCCGGGGGTTGTAGATGGTGCGGGCGAGGCTGGCCATCAGCGGGGTGGACAGCGCCCGGGCGACCGGCGGGGCCGGTGTGGCGGCCAGCGCGGCGCGGACCGGCGCCCACCGGGCCGCGCCACCGACACCAGCGGTATCGGTCAGGTAGGCAGCGACATCGGCGAGGTCCAAGGGGTCCAGGCGGATGCCCGCGGCACACCGGCTGGCGCAGCGGGCCGGGCCGGATCGCGTGGCGGAACGCCGTGACCCGGCAGCTGAGGACCAGGCCCGCGCCGTCGCGCAGGGTGTCGTTGACGGAGGTCAGGGCCTGGTCGCGGCCACCGGAATGGATCTCGTCGAGCCCGTCGAGGACGGGCAGGATCAGCCCGGCGGCCAGCAGGGCGCGGGCCCGGCTGATCCCGGCCGCCGACGTGCCGGCCAGCCACGGATGCTCCCGGATGATCTGGGTTTCCAACCAGCCGTACAGATCGTCCCGGCCGGGGTTCCATGACGCCACCGGCACCAGCAGCGGCACGGGTTCACCAGGACCGCGGCGGGCGAGCAGGTCCAGGACCAGGCCGATGAGCAGCATGGTCTTACCCGACCCGGGTTCGCCGAGCACGACCAGCCGGCCGGTCGGCACCCGGTCAAGCACCTTGATCAGATCACGGCCGGCCCCGGCGAGCTCGTGCGGGTCGGCCGCCGGATACGCCCGCGGCGTCCAGCCGGCACCGTCCGCGACGAGGCGCTGCAGGTGGGCCCACGGCTGGACCAGCGCCGGGTCGGCCGGCCGCCAGGACACCGCCAGCGGCGGCCGGTTGAGATCCCGTTGCTTCGCCTCGGCCGACCACAGCTGTCCGAGCTGATCGGCGAGCCGGTCCGCCACGCCGGCAAGGTCGGTGTTCCCGGCCTGTGGGCGTCCCGCCGGTCGGCGGCGTAGCCCGCCCAGGCCAGATACAGCCCTGCCGCGGCGACGACCGCGGCGAGGGAGCCGCGCCCTGCCCGCTGCGCCATGCGGCTACCGCTCCCGCCGCCCCGGCAAGCCCCAGCAGCATGCCGACCGGCCACCGGCGCCTGCCTCCGCGCCCCCCCACAAGGAACAATCATCGCCATCGGGACGTCCACGCCGATCCGCAACCCCCCGACAGATGGCGGTCACGCGGGGAAGCGGTCACATGGGGAAGCGGCCTGGTCAGAGCGGGAGGGTCGAAGAGGCGGGGATGTCCAGCGGGGACGGGGGCACCCCGGCCTCGACCTGGAGGGAGCCGAGCGCGGCGACCATCGCGCCGTTGTCGGTGCACAACCCCGGCCGGGGCACCCGCAGCGTGATGCCCACGGCTTCGCAGCGTGCCGCCGCCAGCGCCCGCAGCCTGCTGTTCGCCGCCACCCCACCGCCGATCACCAGCGTGTCCACGCCGTGGGCCCGGCAGGCCGCGACCGACTTCGCCGTCAGCACGTCGACGACCGCCTCCTGGAAGGACGCGGCGACATCGGCGGTGGGCACGGGCTCCCCGGCCCGGCGGCGTGCCTCCACCCACCGGGCCACCGCCGTCTTCAACCCGCTGAAGGAGAAGTCGAAGGTGCCGTCGGCCGCCTTGGCGCGCGGGAACGCGATCGTCGGGTTCCCGTCGCGGGCCGCCCGGTCGATGGGCGGCCCGCCCGGGAACGGCATGCCGAGCAGCCGGGCGACCTTGTCGTATGCCTCACCCGCGGCGTCGTCGACGGTCGCCCCCAGCGAGCTCACCTCGCCGCTGGCAAGATCCGGGATGAGTAGCAGCGACGAGTGCCCGCCGGAGACCAGCAACGCGATGGACGGTCCGGGCAGCGGCCCGTGCTCAAGGGTGTCGACCGCCACATGCGCGGCCAGATGATGGACGCCGTAGAGCGGGACGCCGAGCGCGAACGCATAGGCCTTTGCCGCGGCCACCCCGACCAGCAGCGCACCGGCGAGACCGGGACCGGCGGTGACCGCGACCGCGTCCACGTCGCGGTGCCGCAACCCCGCCTGGGACAGCGCCCGCTCCACCGTGGGCACCATCGCCTCGACGTGCGCGCGGGCAGCGATCTCGGGGATGACCCCGCCGTAGCGGGCGTGCTCGTCGACGGACGACGCGAGCGTGTCCGCGAGCAGCACCCCGCCCCGGACCAGGCCCACCCCGGTCTCGTCGCAGGAGGTCTCGATCCCCAGCACCAGCGGCGCGTCACCCGCGCGGGCCCCGCTCACCCCGACACCACCGTCACCTCGACACCACCGTCATCGGGACAGCGCCATCGGCCCCGGCAACGCCATCAGCCCACGACACCGTCATCACCGCGTATTACCTCTTGTTGCCCTCATTGCCGCCGTCACCGGGGCAGCACCACCGGCCCCGGCAACGCCGTCAGCCCACGGCACCGCCGTCACTCCTGTTGCCTCTGCTTCTGTTGCTCCCGACACCGCTGTCACCCCGATACCGCCTGCTCGGCCGCGTCCAGCATCCTGCCGTAGTCGCTGCGGTGTATCCGGTCGGCCAACATCACAAAGGCGTCGGCTCCGGACGGTTGGTAGTAGCTCCTGCGCACCCCGAGTTCGACGAACCCCAGGCGCCGGTAGAGGGACTGGGCCACGGTGTTGTCGGTGCGTACCTCCAGCTCGCAACGGTGGGCGCCGCACCCGCGGGCATGGCGCAGCAGCGCGACCAGCAGCCGGGTGGCGACACCGCCGCCGCGGGCGTCCGCGGCGACACCGAGGGTCTGTATGTAGGACTCGTCGTCATGAACGGCGAGCCCTCCGTAGCCGACGATCCGGTTGTCACGGACGGCGGCCAGGTAGTGCCGTGCCGCGCCCTGGGCGAGCTCGGACCAGAACAGCTCGGGCGTCCAGGCGTCCTCGGTGAAGATCTCCCGTTCCAGGGTGACGACGTCGTCAAGGTGCCACCAGCGCAGTGGCTCGAACGCAACATGGTTATGCCGAGCGCCGCCTGCGGCGGGAGTACTGCCTACGCCTGGAGCACCGCCCGCACCCCGAGGGCTGCCCGCGTCCTGCCGGGCACTTTCTGTAGCCGAAGTGCCGCTCCTGGCCTGCCGAGCGCTGTCTGTGCCATCCGGCGGAATGGGAGAGTTCACGATCGCATCCCGGGTGAGGCCCATGCGAGGGCACGCCGATGATCGGGCGTCCGGCGCATCAGGACCGTTGCATGACCTCCATGACCCGTCACACGGCCACCGCCTTCGGCGGGTGCGGCTCGGCCGCGTCCGGCCGACGCAGGTACAGCGGAACCAGCGGCGCCGGCGGCCGGCGGGCGAGAGCATCCGAGGCGGCCAGGCGGGCGAGACCGATCGGAGAGGGGTACCTAGGGTCGACCGAGCGGACCGACCCGCAGGCCTGATCCAGGCTCGAAGTCGAAGCAACCTGC
>NZ_CAAAFT010000441.1:9510-12884 GCF_900634765.1 Candidatus Protofrankia californiensis
CACGCCTGCGCCAGGCCCCGGACCGCCACCCGGACCGCCACCCGGACCGGAATCCGGGTCGGTGCCGGTGAGGTCGGCGAACGCGTCCGGGTACAGAGCGACCCCCGAGCCGACCACCCGGTCAACGGACATCTCACGCAGTGCGTCGACGACGCTCTGTGGTCGACCCACGGAGGGTCCGGCGATGCGTGCGCCGTCGGCGTAGACCGCCCAGTAGACCTCACGGCGTCGCGCGTCGGTTGCCACGGCCACCCGGCCCGGGATGTCGGCACCGACACCGTCCAGCGAGCAGATGCCGTAGGCAGGCTTACCAAGAGCGTCCGCGAATACTCCAGCGGTCACCACTCCCACCCGCAGGCTCGTGAAAGGACCGGGCCCGAGACCCACCACCACGGCGTCGAGATCGGCAGGACGTACGGCCGCTTCGTCGAGAACCTCCCGTACCAGCGGTACAAGCAGCTCGGCGTGCCGTCGCGGATCGACAACCTGGCGCAACGCTCGGCCCGTCACCCTGACGGCCCGCCTGCCCGCATCCGCCCCGGACTCCCTGCCCGCATCCGCCGCGCCGGCCGTGCGCACACGGTCCACGTCGACGAGCGCAACCGAGCAGGCGGGTGTCGCCGTGTCAAGAGCGATGAGCAGCACGTTCGACAGCCTAGCCCGCTGCCAACCATAAGATCATTCCTTGATCCTTACGGGACAGCTCGACCTCGCCACCGGCGTGGCGAGGTCGGCGAGGTCACCGCGTCCGGCAACGAGGGCAGCAACGACAGCATGCGCTGCGGCCAGTCCCCGCCGCTGCCAACCATGCGGATCACGCGTCTCCCCCCGGCGTCGGGGACCTCGCGGGCGTCGGCGGTACCCGCAAGGGGTAGCGGCATCGCGTCCTCGGGACGCTCGATCTCCACGCGTAGATGCGTGCTGGCCAGCCCCTCCACCAGGCCCGAACCCCATTCGACCACGGTCACGGATTCCTCGATGTCGGCATCGAGGTCGATGTCCTCGACCTCGACGAACCCGCCCAGGCGGTAGGCATCCACATGCACCAGGGGCACGCGACCGTCCGCGTGTACCCGGGCGATCACGAAGGTCGGCGAGGTGACTGCCCCGGCGACGCCCAGGCCCGCGGCAATTCCCTGGACGAGCACGGTTTTACCGGCGCCGAGCGGCCCGACCAGGACCACGAGGTCGCCTGCGCGCAGCACACCGGCCAGCCACCTGCCGACCTCGCGCATGGTGTCGGCATCCGGGGCCTCGACCACCAACCCGGCACCATCGACCCCGACCGGACCGCCGGCGGGGGAAGGCAGCGACATGTCCGGGCCACTCACAACGTCCACCTCACGACATCATGCTCACAACGTCAGGTTCGCAACATCAGGTTCGCAACATCAGGTTCGCAACCTCCATACTCACGGCGTCCATCTCAGGGTTTCCATACGGAGATGTCGTCCGGGCCGTGGTCCCGACGGGCGGGGACGACCGGGTTGCGCGATTGCGGCTGATGGGTGGTTGCTCGCTGGACGAGGGTACGCAGTGCCGCGTTGACCTCGTCCGGACGCTCCATGACGACGGCGTGCCCGGCTCCGGGTATGACCACAAGGTCCGCTTCGGGGAGCGCGTCGGCAAGTGTGCGGCTGTGCTCCACCGGAGTCATCACGTCGGCATCACCGACAAGGATCAGCGTCGGGGTCGCCACCAGCACCGCCGCGGCAACCAGCTTGTCATGAGCGATCAGAGCGGGCAGGAAGGCCGCAATCACGCGCAGCGGTGTGGCAGCCACCATCTTTTCCAGGAATGCCACCACAGGCGGCCCGACGCTGGTCGAGCCGAAGCCGATCCGGCGGGTGAGGACCCAGGCGATGCCGCTGCCGTGGCTGCGCCCCCGTTCCAACAGCGACGGAGCGTAGCGCATACCGATCGCGAGACCGGGCAGACAGGCCCGCAGCGCCACCGTAGCCGTCGCGGGCAGGCCGAAGGTGACCGTTGCCAGGCTGCCGGCGCTGGTCGACAGGAGCGCGACCCCGGCGAGCCGGTCACCGAAGAGCCCCGGATGGGCGTCGGCCAGCGCGAGGATCGTCATCCCGCCCATCGAGTGCCCGATGAGAACCACCGGTCCGGTCGGTACCACCTCGGTCAGCACCCGATACAGATCGTCACCAAGCTGCTCGATCGTGCACCCCTCAAGCTCCGAGGGGCCCGAGGCACCGTGTGTTCGCTGGTCGTAGAACACCAACCGGCCGCAGTCGGCCAGGTCCCGGCGCTGGAACGTCCAGCAGTCGAGGCTGACACAGAAGCCGTGAACGAACACGAGGGTGAGCGGCACGCTGGAATCGCCGACGATCTCGACGTGTAACGGCACCCCGTCAGAGGCGATCACCGTGATCGGACGCCCGCCGACCGGGGCGACCGGCTCCTCGTTACTCGCGCCGACCCGCTCGGAACGGATACGCGCCAACCGCCGTTCCGCCGCCGTTCCTATGACGACCGCTGTGACGAGGCCCGCAATTCCCGCTGTTCGCACCGCCCGCGTCCGGGCAACAGCGCGGCCCGCCCGGCCAAGGGTGCGCCCGATACCGGGGAGCCGGCTGGCCGCCGCGGTCCGTAAGGCGCCATCCGGCTCCAGGGACGCGCTCATGACGGAAGCTGCTCCAGCGCCGACGAACCAGCGTCGGACGGGCCGACGCTGGAGGAAGCGATGCCGGACTGGCCGGGAGTGGACGGGCCGGCGCCCAGCGAAGCGGACGACCGCCGCCCGGTGCCACCAGGCTCGACGGAGACATTCAGATGGACGCGGGGCACCCGGACGCCGACCCTGGTGACGATCTCGTAGTTGATCGTGCCGAGGGCGTCCGCCCAGTCCTGTGCGGTGGGTTCGCCGTGATCCCCCGGCCCGAACAGGACCACCTGGTCGCCTGCCTGGATCGGATCGTCGCCGACGTCCACCACGAACTGGTCCATGCAGACGGTTCCGGCGATACGCCGACGCCGGCCCGCGAGCAGCACCTCGGCGGTGTTGCCGGCCGCCCGCGGGATGCCGTCGGCGTACCCGAGCGGTATCAGTCCAAGGGTTGACTCCGTCGTGCTGGTGTACCGGTGGGCGTAGGACACACCACTGCCCGCCGGTACCCGTTTAGCCAGCGCCAGCCGGGCGGTCAGCGTCATGGCCGGGCGCAGACCCAGGGCCGTGGGCGAACCGACCTGCGGTCCGGGTGACAGTCCGTAGACGGCGATTCCAGGGCGAACCAGATCGAAATGGGCGTCCGGGCTGACCAGCGTCGCCGCCGAGTTGGCCAGATGGCGCACCTGCGGACGCAGGCCGATCTTCTCGGCAACGGTGACCGCGTCGGCGAAACGCCCGATCTGGCCATGGA
>NZ_CAAAFT010000441.1:12955-17572 GCF_900634765.1 Candidatus Protofrankia californiensis
GCCAGATGGCGCACCTGCGGACGCAGGCCGATCTTCTCGGCAACGGTGACCGCGTCGGCGAAACGCCCGATCTGGCCATGGACGGTCGGATGGCCGGGCGAGTCGGCGAAAGCCAGGTGACTCCACACACCGGCCACGTCGATCAGGTTTTCGGCGGCCAGCGCCGCCGCCGCGTCGCACAGGGACGGCCAGTCCGCCTCGGTGGCACCGCCCCGGCTGAGACCGGTGTCGACCTTGAGGTGGACACGGGCGGTCCGACCGGAAAGCCGGGCGGCCGCGGCGATCTCTGCCAGCGCCCAGGGAGCCGACGCTGACAGGTCGATGTCAGCGGCGACCGCGTCGGCGAGCGGCTCTCCCGGGGTGGTGAGCCATGCGAAGATCGGGACGGTGAAGCCGGCGGCACGCAACGCGAGCGCCTCTTCGATGATGGCGACCCCGAGCCAGCTTGCACCCGCTTCCACAGCGGCACGTGCGCATGCAAGCATCCCGTGCCCGTAACCGTCGCCCTTCACCACTGCCATGGTCGCGGCGTTCCCGGCACAGGCGACCAGAGTCGCCACCGAATCGCGGACCGCGTCCAGGTCCACGATGGCGCAGGCGCGCAGGCCATCACTCTGCGGTGTCATCCGGAGGCCTTCCTGACCTACCCAGCCAGCTATGTCGACTCGTGTCGGGATGTCGTGGCGCGCTGTGCTTCGACGGTAACAAGTTCATCCCAGTCGCCGACGCCGACGCCGACGCCGGGGCAGAAGATCTTGAGATCATCTCACCTCACCTCATTCCGGCCAGCAGATTCCGGCCAGCAGATTCCGACTAACAGCCCGATTCCGTCCGCCCTGCTCGTGGCCGGTGGCCCCGACCGGCTGTGCCGGGATGTCGATGACAACACAGCCGGCAGCACCATGCCGAGGATGCCGGCCAGGGCTGTGGATAGAAGCCGGTTATCCACAGCTGCGCCGCGGGCCTGGCGCACGAGAGATATGGAGATCACCGTGGAGGCGTCGCTCGAACGTCTCGCTCAGGGGCCAAAGGTGGCGCGATCATGCTTTTCTCGCGTCGCCGGAGGCCCAGGTCCCCGGATCGCTCAGAGAGGTCGCCATGATCTTCGATGTCGGCGGACGAGCCGTCACGGCCGCCGGCGCCGCTGCAAAAGCGCAGGCAGGTCGGATGCCGCCAGCGGCCGACCCGCCCGCGAGGCCGCTCGGCCGTGCAGATGGGCGCCCACGCTGCCGGCGTCCAGTGCAGAGCAGCCACCGGCAAGCAACGAGCCGCACAGGCCCGTCAGGACGTCACCGCTGCCGGCCGTGGCGAGCCATGGCGTGCCCGTGGTGTTCACCCGCGCCGGCCCGTTCGGGTCGACGATCAGCGTGCGGTTTCCCTTCAGCAGCACGGTCGCACCGAGTTCGGCGGCGCAGCGGCGCACAACCGCGAGCCGGTCCGCGGCCAGTTCACCCACGGTCGTGTCGGCGTCCCAGCCGAGCGCCTCCGCGAGCCGGGCGAACTCCCCTTCGTGGGGTGTGAGCAGGGTCGGTGCGGTGCGCTCCCGCAGCGCACCGGCGCACCGGGCGTCCTCGGCCAACACGCCCAGCGCGCCGGCGTCGAGCAGCAGGGGAATGTCGGTGGCCAGCACAGCCGCCACCACCCGGGCGGTGTGGTCGTCCGCGGGCAGCCCCGGGCCCACGGCCCACGCCTGTACCCGTCCGGCCGCGACAACGGCGTCGGCGTCACCGGGGTCGATCTGGGTGACCACCGCTTCGGGATGCGCACGGCGTACGTGGTCGGCGGCCACGCGGGTACTCACCACTCGCAGGTAGCCTGCGGCTCCTCGCAGCGCCCCACCGGTGGCGAGCACTGCTGCGCCCGGGTAGGCGTCGCTGCCCGCGACCAGACCCAGCACCCCGCGGGTGTATTTGGAGTCCCCCGGTCCAGGGACGGGTAGGTGGCGGTCCGCGTCGGCATCGTCCAACGCGGCAAGGTCCGCGGCCGGGAGGGTGAGGCCGATGTCGACCAGCTCCACCTGGCCGGCGTGCTCCGCTCCCGGCCCGATCAGCAGGCCACGTTTGTAGGTCCCGAAGGTCACCGTGCTGCTCGCGTGGACGGCCGGGCCTGCCACCGCACCGGTGTCGGAGTCCACCCCGCTCGGAACGTCCACGGCGACAGTTCGCTCCCTGGGAGCACGTGCTGCCAGCCGGGCATGTCCCGAACGCAGGCCGCCCTTGCCACCTATACCGAGCAGACCGTCGAGGACGAGATCAGCCGTGGCGAGCAGACGCGCGGCGGTGTCATCGCCGGCCGGTAGGCCAGGTCCCGGCGGTTGCGTACCAGCAGGGTCGGGATCGGGACCGGACACGGCATGCAGGCGACCGCCTGCCGCGAGCAGAGCCGCCGTCCCGGCCGGATGCGTGGCCCCCGGAGCAAGCACGTCCACGCGAGCACCCCGGGCAGCCAGTCGCGCGCCCGTCCACAGCGCGTCGCCGCCGTTGTCACCGCTGCCAGCCAGAACGACGACCCGAGCGCCGTACACCCGCCCGAGCCGGCGTACCGCGTGTGACAGCAGCCCATGCACGGCCCGCTGCATCAGCAAGCCCGGAGGCAGACTGGCGAGCAGCCGCGTCTCGGCCTCCCGGACCTGGGCGACCGTGTGAGCAAGCCTCATGCCGCCCATGCTCTCGTCTTCTCCGACGGAGCGTCCTGCCCACCTCGTCGATGCTTGCGGGAGGTTGATCGATGCTTGCGGGGAGGTTGCCCGAAATGGTTGACCGGAGGTCACGCTACGGCGCTTGTAGTCAGCCTTCGGCGACGACGAACGCCACTGCCAGCCCACCGTCGTGAGTGAGGGAGAGATGCCACGACCGGATGGCCAGGCTGTCGGCAACGGCCGCAACGGTGCCGGTCACCCGGATCCGTGGGCGGCCGCCTGGATCGCCGACCACCTCTGCGTCATGCCAGGACATGCCCGGAGGTGCTCCAAGAGCCTTTGCGAGTGCTTCCTTTGCGGCGAAACGCGCCGCGAGCTTCTCACTGCTTGCTACCTTTTGCTCGCTTATAGTGAACAAGCGGTCGACAAGGGAGGGAGCCCGGCGCAGGGTCGCGGCAAACCGCTCGACGTCAACGACGTCCACTCCCACACCCACCACGGCCATGCGCCCGAGCCTCCCACATACGGCCGCGACCGGCGGTCCATGCCATGGACCGGCTGCCGGTCGCAGTCCTCTACAAGCCGACAGCCGCTACAAGATCATGTCAGTCGTGAACCGCAGCCGTGAGTCGCGGCCGTGAGCTGCGGCCGACTGTCAGGGCCCCGCACCCGCGGACAGCATGTCTCGTAGAATTACCCGATGATCGTCAACCAGTCGGGGCCAAACGGACATGACGACATCGCCATCACACCGTTGCATGCTGTCTTCGACGAGGACGAGTGCGCGCGCCTCGCGGGTCTGGGCGAGTTCACCCGCGGTGTCGCCCTCGCATTGCAGGGACGGGTCGGCGACCTACGGATCCGGCCGAGCAGCGCGTCCGGCACCGTGGACGGCGACCAGCTCACCCACACCCAACTGTCAGTGATCGACGGGACGCCGGGGTCGACCTGTACCTGTCCGACCGGCGCCGTCGAACAGTTCTGTGCACATGCTGTCGCGCTGGCTCTGGTGGCCACGGGTGCCATCGATCCGAGCGAGGACAGCGACGACTTCGACCACACCGATGACGGCTTCTACGACGCCGACGGCCAACCCATCGACCTGCGTGACTTCCTCGAGAGCCTGGAGGGGCCGGCGCTGGTCGATCTGGTGGTCGACCTCGCCGCCGTCAACGACGTCCTGGCCATGGATCTGCGCGAGGCCGCGGCACGCTGGCGGCGTCCGCATCCGATCGGATGAGCCCGAGCCTGCTGACCACAGGCCGGGCGTTTCCCCTGGACAGAGGTATTTTCCCTGATCAGGGGCATTTCTCTCCGAAAGCCTATTGCGGCCTGCGACAACCTGTCGCCGCGGACGCGGGGTCACGGCGCCCGCGGCGATGGTCAACGGTCCCGTCGGATGCAGGACCTAGACCGCCAGGGTGAGGCGTGAGCGAGCGGTCGGACGATCCAGCCGCACGATCTCGACGATCATCGGCTGGCCGACCACCCGCCAGACACGCCTGCGGTACGGACGGCAGCAGCGGCCCGTGGCCTGCCGTGGGCGAGATGCCCACGGCAGGCCACGACCAGCGGGGCCAAAGACAGCACGATCATGTTTTTCTCGCGCCGCCGGGAGACCCAAGTCCCCGGGTCGCTCGCAGGAGCCGGCACATCGGTTCTGTTCCCCTTACGGCCCGGGACGGCGCTCCTCGTGCCCGGGGAGCCGGCCAGTCCGTCCGTGAGCCTGGAGAAAGTTTCGTAGCCGACGTTGATCCAGGTCAACACAACAACACTCACGGACGGCAATTGTCACTGATTTCACTCTGAAAAATCAAATATTCGACAACTTATCGCACTGCTCTCGACGGAGATACGCCGTTCGCCACCTGGATGAACCCGAGTTCGGCCTACCACCGCTCCGACACGGGAGAAGACCCGGCCGATGCGGGAGTGGGAAGAGCTACTCGACGGTGACGGACTTGGCGAGGTTTCGCGGC
>NZ_CAAAFT010000442.1:0-6256 GCF_900634765.1 Candidatus Protofrankia californiensis
GCCAGGTACAGCCCGACCAGCAGGCAGGCAGCCACCTGGCCGAGGAAGGTCTTCGTCGAGGCCACCCCGACCTCGGGACCGCAGCGGGTGTACAGGACGGCGTCGGACTCCCGCGGAATCGTCGACCCGTTCGTGTTGCAGATCGCGAGGACCCGGGCCTTCTGCTCCCGCGCGTGCTTGACCGCCATCAGGGTGTCCAGCGTCTCACCGCTCTGGCTGATGGCGATGACGAGCGTGGAACGGTCCAGAACCGGGTCGCGGTAACGGAATTCCGAGGCCATCTCCACCTCGCAGGGCAACCGCGTCCAGTGCTCGATGGCATATTTGGCGATCAGTCCGGCGTGGTAGGCCGTACCACAGGCGACGATGAAGACCTTGTCGACGTCACGGAAGTCCTGGACGGACAGGCGTTCCTCATCGAGGACGATTTCGGCGTCGTTGGACAGGCGTCCGCGCAGGGTGTCGGCAAGGGCGGTCGGCTGCTCGCTGATCTCCTTGAGCATGAAGTAGGGGTAGCCGCCCTTCTCCGCGGCGCTCGCGTCCCAGTCAACGTGGTACGGACGGCCCGCCACCGGATTGCCGGCGAAGTCGGTGATGGTCACACCATCGCGGCGGGCCTCGACGATCTGGTCCTGTCCGATCTCCACGGCGCTACGGGTGTGCGCGATGAAGGCCGCGACGTCACTGGCCAGGAAGGTTTCGTCCGTACCGATACCGACCACGAGCGGGCTGTTGCGCCGTGCTCCGACCACCACGTCAGGATGGTCCCGGTGCACCACGACCAGCGTGAAGGCGCCCTCAAGGCGGCGGCACACCCTGCGGAAGGCCTCGGTCAGCAGGCTCGCCCCGGCCGCTGAGGGCTCGCCCGGACCGGTCACCGCGGCGAGCTCGTCCTCCAGCATGTGCGCGACGACCTCGGTGTCGGTCTCGCTGGCCAGCTCGTGCCCGCCGCGCTCAAGTCCGGCTCGCAGGCTCGCGAAGTTCTCGATGATCCCATTGTGGATCACCGCGATGGCGCCGGTGCAGTCGGTGTGCGGATGTGCGTTGGCATCCGTCGGCCCACCGTGCGTCGCCCAGCGGGTATGGCCGATACCAGCGGTTCCCGACAACGACCCGGAAATCCAGGCCTCCGGCAGCGCGGAAAAACCATGATCGCGCTGCCTTTGGCCCTCCAGGCCGGTCCCTGATTCGGCCAGCGCCTTTTCCAGATTGGCCAGTTTGCCTGCCCTGCGCAAGGTACGCAGCCCGCCGTCGACGACAACGGCTATGCCCGCCGAGTCGTAGCCCCGATATTCCAACCGGCGAAGCCCGGCCAGAGCCACCTCGAGCGCGGGCTGTCCCCCGATGTACCCGATGATCCCACACATGCGGTCAGCGTACGCAACCAGCGGCCCGGGCCAACCGGGCAGGACTCATTACGCACCTTTGTTTTCGCTGGTGGTAATAGCACTTCGGATGCGAGTCTGCCGCGATCCGCGTGGGCTCAGCGGGCACACGCAGGCTCAGCGGGCACACGCAGGCGCCGCAGACACACGCACAGGCGCTCAGCCGGCATCAGCCCAGGGCACTGCGGACAACCGCGGCCAGGCGGGTGGCGACCGCCTTGGCCTGCTCACCGGTGGGCGCCTCCACCATGACCCGGACCAGCGGCTCCGTTCCGGACGGACGCAGCAGGACCCGACCGTCGTCCCCGAGCTCGGCCTCGGCCGCGGCGACCGCGGCGACGAGCTCCGGTGACATGGACACCTTCGACCGGTCCACGCCCCTGACGTTGATGAGCACCTGCGGCAGCTTCGTCATGACCTTGGCAAGCTCCGCGAGTGGACGTTGCGTCTCGGCCATACGGCCGAGCACCTGCAAAGCGGTCAGCAGCCCGTCCCCGGTCGTCGCATGGCGGAGGAAGACGACGTGCCCGCTCTGTTCTCCCCCCAGGGACAGCCCGCGCTCGCGCATGGCCTCCAGCACATAACGGTCGCCGACCGGGGTCGCAACCACGTTGATCCCGGCGTCGCGCATCGCGTGGTGAAAGCCCAGGTTCGACATCACCGTCACCACGACCGTGTCGTCGGTGAGCTCGCCGTGCTCCCGCAACCCCAGAGCGGACAGGGCGAGGATCTGATCGCCGTCGACGATCTCTCCGTTGGCGTCCACTGCCATGCAACGGTCGGCGTCGCCGTCGTGCGCGATACCGGCGTCAGCACCGTGTTCCAGCACGGCCGCCTGCAAAACCTCCAGGTGCGTGGCACCACAACCGTCGTTGATCCGGACGCCGTCCCCGTCCGCATGCAGGGCGATCACGTCGGCCCCGGCGGCCCGCAGCACGCGTGGTGCCAATGTGCACGCGGCTCCCTGCGCGCAGTCGACCACGACCCGAAGGCCGGTCAGCGGAGCGGGAACAGCTGTCAGCAGGAAGTCCGCATACCGCTGGACAAGGGTCTGATCGTCACGAACCCGGCCGATCGCCGCACCGATGGGACGGTACGACACCGGCAGGGCGAGACGTTCGGCGATCTCGTCCTCGATCTCGTCCGGCAGCTTTTGCCCGCCCGCGGCAAACAGCTTGATGCCGTTGTCCGGCATGGGGTTGTGGCTTGCTGAGAGCATCACACCGAGATCCGCCCCCGAGCCGATGACCGCATGCGCCACCGCGGGAGTGGGGACCACGCCTATGCGCAGGACGTCCGCACCGGCCGACGCCAGTCCGGCGACGACCGCCGCCTCCAGGAACTCCCCGGACGGACGGGTGTCGCGCCCGACCACCACGGCCGGACGGCCGGAGCCGGGAGAACGGTGCTCAGTGAGCACCGCCACGGCCGCCGCCGACAACCCCAGCGCTAGTTCGGCCGTCAGATCGGCGTTGGCAACCCCGCGAACGCCGTCGGTACCGAAAAGCCTCACCACCATGTGGTCACCGCCGTCAGTCCATCCCGTGTCGGACACCACCCGCGGACCGCAGCCCCGCCCAGGTTCCCCGGGACCTCCGAGCGCACGAAAAGGACCATAGTCGTACGCTCTTCGGACCACCGAAGCCTTGGAGCCTTCGAGCGCGCGAAGAGAAGCACAATGCGCGCTCTTCAGCCTAGCGGATGTCTTGGAGCCTCCGAGCACGCGAGAAGAAGCATAATGGCGCGCTCTCCGGCCTGGCGGACGCCGCGCGGCCCGCGAGCGCACGAACGGTGTTCCACACAAACAGGACGGAGAGGGTGGCGATCCCGGAAAGTCAGCGCTTGCTGTACTGGGGCGCCTTCCGAGCCTTCTTCAGGCCGTACTTCTTCCGCTCCTTGACCCGGGCGTCCCGCGTCAGGAAGCCGGCCTTCTTCAGCACCGGCCGGGATTCCTCCTCGGCGGTGATCAGAGCCCGGGCGAGCGCGAGGCGAAGCGCACCGGCCTGGCCGGAGACTCCGCCACCATGCAGCCGTGCCACCACGTCATAGGACTCGGCCCGGTCCAGCGCCTTGAGCGGCTCGTTGACCAGCTGCTGGTGCACCTTGTTGGGGAAGTATTCCTCCAGGGTGCGCCCGTTCAAAGTCCACTTGCCGCTACCCGGCAGAAGGCGTACTCGGACAACAGCCTCCTTGCGCCGGCCGGTGGCGCGGGGATTGCCCTGGGCGTCGGTCACGACAGCCACGTCGCCTGTCCTTCCTGGTCAGATGGTCCGCGGCTTACTGCGCGACCTGGGTGATTTCGAACGGCTGGGGCTGCTGGGCCTGGTGGGGATGAGTCGGCCCGGCGTAAACCTTCAGCTTGGTGGCCTGCGCCTGGCCCAGCTTGTTCTTCGGCAACATGCCCTTGACGGCCTTCTCGACGATGAGCTGCGGTCGAGTGTCGAGCAGCGATCCATAGGAGACGCTGCGCAGACCGCCCGGGTAGCCGGAGTGGCGATGGTATTTCGCCTGCTCCCGCTTGTTGCCACTGAGGGCCACCTTGCCGGCGTTCACAATGATGACGAAGTCGCCGGTGTCGATGTGTGGGGCGAATGTCGGCTTGTGCTTGCCACGCAGCAGTTGGGCGGCCTGGCTGGCCAGCCTGCCGAGCACCACGTCCGTGGCATCGATGACGTGCCAAGCCTGCTGGACGTCTGTGGGCTTGGGCTGGTACGTGCGCACAGGTCTGCCTTTTCTTGTCAGCGGATGCGTGTTGTGCCTTCGAGTCGCTCAGATGAGTGACTCAAGAGCTGCCGGCCGCGTAGGTCTCGCAACCTGTCATGAGCGGCAGTCCTTGAGGTTACCAGGCGGTCGGCGCAACCGGCCGCCGACCCCCGCAAAATGATCATTCGGCCCTGCGAAGATTCTGCCGGGCGGCCGTAGTCTACGGGGGATGGACGAGAAGCCAGAGCAGTCACCAGGCGTCTCGGGGGACGCCGTCGAGGATGTGGATCTGTGGGTCCCACCGGCGGACGACCCGCTGTTCGGCCCACTCAGCACGTTGCCGTCCTCCATCCGCAGACCTGTGTGGACGTCCGATGTCGGGGTTTTCGACACGGCGGCGGCCCCGGTCCAGCCACTGGACACCGCGCTCAGGCCGACTGCCGCCTCGCCCGCGCCCGATGAGACCGGCTCCTCGCCACAGGACGATCCAGCAGCAGACGATCCACCAGAAGCCGTCACCGACAGTTCACTAAAGGTTCCAATCGATGACGCGGTGTCACCGAGCAGGGAGAATGACACCGGCAGCAACCCGGCACCGGACTCCGCGACACCCAGGACCCCGGTGCCGTCCGAAACCCCGGTGCCGGCCGCAACCTCAGTGCCACTGGAAATCTCAGCGCCGCTGGAAACCCCGGTGTTGCCCGAAACACCGGTGCCGTCCGCAACCTCAGCCCCCGTCATAGGGAACGTACGAAACCAGCGCAACCAGACGGTCCCGCTCGTCACGCAAGCAGGTGCACCCGGTGCCGACGACGCCGGCCTCGACGCCTCCGGCAGTGCCGGTCCCAAGGCCACCAGCGGCACCTCTACCAGGACATTCGGTGATGCGACAGACAGTCATCGCCGCACTGCTACTGCCCGCGGCGGACAGCGCGTGCCCGCGGGCTACGTCGCCAGGCTGATAGCGATCACGGGTGTCGTCGCGATCATAGTCATCGCCTCCGTCGCCGTCCTGGCAAGTCGTGACCGCCACAACGGTAAGAGGCGGTCGGCCGTGGCGGCCACCACCGCACCGGTCACCAACCCCAACTTCATCAACAGTGCCCGGACGGACTCCGACCCGGTCACGGCCACCGAGTTCTTCAACTCCCCCCGAGTCACCCTCGATCTGCACTCCTACACGCGACTCGCGTACAAGCTGGATTCCGGGTGCCCGGGTCTGACCGGTGAACTCGCTTCCGCGCTGTCGGGCGACCGGTGCCGGCAGCTCGTTCGCGCGGTGTACCTGACCGAACCGGACGCCTCCGGACATCGGGTTCTCGCGGCGGCCTCGGTGCTCGTTCTGGACGACGTGAGCACCGCCCAGAACGCGGCGAAGTCGGTTACCGCGGGCAGTGGAGGCATATCACCCCTGCCGGTGCCGGCCGAATCGCTTCCCGGTGCGACGGTGACGGACCCGACCCGTGACAACTCCTGGCGGGCCGCGCCCGTAACCGGGCACTACCTGATCGTGATACAGCTGGCCTACACTGACGGGGCCCAGGGGGCCGCCACCGACCCGGCACTGACCACGGCACGTCGTGACCTTCCCCTGCTGGCCAGCCAGCCGATCTCGCAGCGGGTCCTCACCGGCCACGGGCCACGCTGATCCCGATCGGCAGCGCAGGCAGCGGATCGGGACGAACACGACCGGAGGCCCAGCCGTCCGGACGAACTTGTCCGGACGGACTCGTAGGTACCCGGACGGACTATCCGGACGGACTCGTGGGTACCCGGACCGCCCGGGTCGCCGCTGCCCGGGCAGCCAGATCGGCGTCGGGCGGGTAACGGACCTCGACGAGAGTGAGCCCATGCGGCGGAGCCACCGTCACCGCCGAGTCGCGAACACCGCGCGCAAGGACGCCCGCCGGCCACTGGCGCGGTCGCCGACCCTCCCCCACCGCCAGCAGCGCCCCGACCAGAGCCCTCACCATGGAATGGCAGAAGGCGTCCGCCTCCACGTCCGCGACAACCACACCGTCGTGTACACGGGCCACGTCCAGGCGCAGCAACGTGCGTACCGTGGTCGCGCCTTCCCTGCGCCGGCAGAAGGCGCCGAAGTCGCGCTCCCCCACCAGGGCAAGGGCCGCGTCCCCCATCCGCTCGGCGTCCAGCGGGCGCGGCCACGC
>NZ_CAAAFT010000443.1:0-8556 GCF_900634765.1 Candidatus Protofrankia californiensis
GGGCAAGGGCCGCGTCCCCCATCCGCTCGGCGTCCAGCGGGCGCGGCCACGCCAGCGTGTCGTGCCGGCGCAGCGGGTCAACCCCATACGACGCGTCACCGATCCGATAGACATAGCGACGGGACAACGCGGAGAAGCGGGCGTCGAAACCCGGCGAGGCCGGCGCCAGGGCCGTGATCCGCACCGCGCGGTCCAGCACACCGTTGAGCCTGCGCGCAAGCCCACCGAGCGGCACGTCGTCAGGGATATCCACGTGGGCCACCTGACCACGGGCATGGACGCCAGCATCGGTACGCCCGGCGACCGTGAGCCGGACCGCCGGCAACCGCGCCACCCGCATCAGCGCGTCCTCGACGTCGCCCTGAACAGTGCGCTGCCCAGGCTGACGCGCCCACCCCGCGAACGGAGTGCCGTCATAGGCAAGATCGAGGCGTAGCCGGACCAGCCCGTCGAGAGTGCTCACCGCTTCCTGGCGATTCGGGTTACACGGTCCTGGATCATACTTCGGGTCACATCGTCCCGCAGGATACAAAGATGATGATGTAAGCACATCGGGAATCACCGGGATCACGGTGGTGAACGAAACACGAGGCCCACCATCCTCCATCGGATGGTGGGCCTGTGCGATGCGGCTCCTGCTCAGTCAGGACTTGCAGGACCTGAGCCAAGGTGTGGCTCTTGTCCGGTCGGCTTGAGTCCGCTGCTCAGCCGGCCTTGGGCGTGTCTGTGTCATCGCCGGTGGTCTCCTCCGCCGACAGCGCCTGTGCCGGCTCAGCGCGGACGTCGGCCTGCGCGGCACCAGCCCCGGCCTCGGTGACGTCAACCTCGGTGACGTCGGGTTCGGCGGCGTCGGACTCGACCTCGGCGGCAACCGCTGCCGCAGTGGGCGATTCCTTCGCCAGGTCGGCCGCGGCCTCGGCCGTCGCCCCAGTGGGACTGCGACGGGACGCGAAGCGGCTGCCGCGAGCCCGCTCGGCCTCCCGTACCGCCTCCTGGGCAACTGTCAGGGCCTCGACCAGCTCGATACGGGCCAACGGGGCGTTGTCCCCCTTGCGTGGCCCGAGCTTGACGATGCGGGTGTAGCCGCCGTTGCGATCCGCGTAGCGCGGTCCGATTTCGGTGAACAGAACGTGTACCACGGACTTGTCCCGGACGACCCTGAGCACACGTCGACGGGCGTCCAGGTCGCCGCGCTTGGCGAAGGTGACCAGTCTCTCGGCATATGGGCGAAGCCGCTTCGCCTTGGCCTCGGTCGTGGTGATGCCGCCGTGCTCGAACAGCGCGGTGGCGAGGTTGGCCAGCAACAGCCGCTCGTGCGCGGGGCTGCCACCGAGCCGGGGGCCCTTGGTAGGCGTGGGCATAACAGGTGCTCCTCGATCCTTTCGCTGTCCGCTTCCCCCGGATAGCGGCTCCGCCGCTATTCGGGGACCCTAGCTCGTGGACTGGCCACTACCCAGGGCGGCGTAATCACCTTCGGCGATCACGCTCTATCACAACCTACTACCCTACCGAGTGGCTCCGCCGCGATCCGGAGACCCGAGCTCATGGGAAGGCCACCGCCCAAGAGCCGCCCGGTCGCCTTCGACGACCGGGCGAGGGAAAGATCAATATATGCAGGCTGCCGGGCGGCGCAAAAAATGATACCGCGCCGCCTTCGGCCTGGGGTTTGTGGTGCTCCTCAGTACTATTTCGTCAGTACTGTTCGGTTTCGACGAACTCCGAGCTGTCATCGGCCGGGTCGCTGAACGGGGCCGAGTACGTGTCGGTGCCGTAGGTGTCCACTGCCTGCCGCGGGTCGAATCCGGGCGGGGAGTCCTTGAGCTGCAGACCCATCGCGGCAAGCTTCGTCTTGACCTCGTCGATCGACTTCTGCCCGAAGTTGCGGATGTCGAGCAGGTCCGCCTCGCTGCGGGACACCAGCTCACCGATGGTGTGAATACCCTCACGCTTGAGGCAGTTGTAGGAACGGACGGTGAGGTCCATCTCCTCGATCGGCAGTGCCAGATCCGCGGCAAGCGCGGCGTCCGCGGCGGACGGGCCGATGTCGACGCCTTCTGCCTCGGCGTTCAGTTCCTGCGCAAGGCCGAAGAGGCCGACGAGTGTCTTTCCGGCGCTGGCCATCGCGTCCCGCGGCGAGATCGACTGCTTCGTCTCGACGTCCACGATGAGCCGGTCGAAGTCGGTGCGCTGCTCGACGCGGGTTGCCTCGACCTTGTAGGTGACCTTGAGTACCGGGGAGTAGATGGAGTCCACCGGGATCCGGCCGATCTCCTGCCCCGGCTGCTTGTTCTGGGTGGCGCTGACGTAGCCACGACCTCGCTCGACGGTCAGTTCGATCTCGAGCTTGCCCTTGTCGTTCAGGGTTGCCAGCACCAGGTCGAGGCTGTGGACCTCGACGCCAGCCGGCGGAGCGATGTCCGCCGCGCTCACCACTCCCGGGCCCTGCTTGCGCAGGTACATCACGGTCGGATCGTCGTTCTCCGAGCTGACGACCAGTTCCTTCAGGTTCAGGATCAGGTCGGTGACGTCCTCCTTCACACCGGGGACGGTGGAGAACTCGTGCAGCACCCCGTCGATGCGGATGCTGGTCACCGCCGCACCGGGGATGGACGACAGCAAGGTCCTGCGAAGCGAGTTGCCGAGGGTGTAGCCGAAACCCGGCTCAAGCGGCTCGATGACGAACCTCGAGCGGAACTCCGAGATCGGCTCCTCGATCAACGTCGGGCGCTGGGCGATAAGCATGGTTACATCCTTCCGGACACGGCGACCGCTATATGACGCCGTGGCTACGGCTCCGGCCGGAGCCCGTGGACGAGGCCTCTGTCCACCCCGCCCACGTCGTGCCTGTTCCAGTCTGGACTACCTGGAACGGACCCACCTGGAACAAGACTACTTGGAGTAGAGCTCGACGATGAGCTGTTCCTGAACCTGGGTGTCGATCACCTGGCGAGCCGGCAGTGAGTGCACCAGCACCCGCAACTGGCTGGGAATGACCTCCAGCCAGGCCGGGACGGTGCGCTGACCGGCAATCTCACGAGCGATGATGAACGGGGTCAGCTCACGTGCCTTGGGCGCGATCTCGATGATGTCGTTCTCGCTGACCCGGTAGCTGGGGATGTCGACCTTGCCGCCGTTGACCACGACGTGGCCGTGGCGGACGGCCTGGCGCGCGGCGTCCCGGGAAGGAGCGAAGCCGGCGCGGTACACGACGTTGTCGAGCCGCGATTCAAGGATCTTCAGCAGCTCGTCACCGGTCTTGCCGGTACGCCGGTTGGCCTCGTCGTAGTAGCCGCGGAACTGCTTCTCCAGAACGCCGTAGATACGCGCGCACTTCTGCTTCTCACGCTTCTGCAGCAGGTACTCGGATTCCTTGGTGCGGCCCCGGCCGTGCTCGCCCGGAGGATAGGGCCGGATCTCGATCGGGCACTTGGGCGACTCGCACTTGCTGCCCTTGAGGAACAACTTCGTCTTCTCACGGCGGCAGCGCTTGCAGTCCGCGCCGGTGTAGCGGGCCATGCTTGTCCTTCTCTCCTTTTTCGGCCAGAGATGGCGCGACGATGTGCTTCTTCGCGCCATCGGAGGCCTTAAGCCCTGGTGTTGCTGGCGCGAACCCGACCGGAGGTGACACGATCATGTCCTGCCCCGCGCCACCGGAAGCCGTGATACTGCTGTTGGTCAGACCCTGCGTCGCTTGGGCGGCCGGCAGCCGTTGTGAGGAGTCGGGGTCACGTCCTGGATGGCGCCGACCTCAAGGCCAGCTGCCTGCAGGGAGCGGATCGCGGTCTCCCGCCCCGAACCGGGACCCTTGACGAAGACGTCCACCTTGCGCATCCCGTGTTCCTGCGCCTTACGGGCGGCGTTCTCCGCGGCCATCTGCGCGGCGAAGGGAGTCGACTTCCGCGATCCCTTGAATCCGACATGGCCGGCGCTCGCCCAAGAGATCACGTTCCCACTGGGATCGGTGATCGAAACGATCGTGTTGTTGAAGGTGCTCTTGATGTGGGCGTGGCCGTGCGCGACGTTCTTCTTTTCCTTGCGCCGGACCTTCTTGATGCCGGCGGCACGCGTCTTTGGCGGCATATGCGTTCGTGATCTCCGTTTGCGAGGTCGTCGGTCAGAGCCCGGTCATGGCTGCCATCGGTGGCCACGTCGGCCGGGGCCCCTGACTACTTACTACTTCTTACCGGCCTTCTTCTTACCGGCGATGGCACGGCGCGGGCCCTTGCGGGTACGCGCGTTGGTGTGGGTTCGCTGACCGTGGACGGGAAGATTGCGCCGATGCCGCAGTCCCTGGTAGCAACCGATCTCCATCTTCCGGCGGATGTCCTGACGCACCTCCCGGTGCAGGTCACCCTCAACCCGGTAGTTCGCGTCGATCCACTCCCTGAGCCGGACGATCTCCTCGTCGGTCAGGTCCCGGACGCGCGTGTCGGGGTTGACCCCGGTTGCGGCAAGAGTCTCCAGGGAGCGGCTACGGCCGATCCCGAATATGTAGGTGAGAGCAATCTCCACCCGCTTCTCACGCGGGAGGTCTACGCCGGACAGGCGTGCCATGCCAGGTGTTTCCTTCCTGTACCGGAGGTCTTGAGCGTCCCCGTCCCGTGCCGACGAGCTGTTCGCCGGCCCGGGCCCCGGCCTCCGACCGGGGGTGAGTACCGCGTGACGCGGCCTGGTGACGCTTGGACGGACGTTGCGCCACCGCGGCAACCACAGGCACCAGCCTGGGCCTGGGGCTACCCGGCGGAGCGGTCAGCCCTGACGCTGCTTGTGGCGCAGGTTGTCACAGATGACCATCACACGACCATGGCGACGGATCACTTTGCACTTGTCGCATATCTTCTTGACGCTCGGCTTGACCTTCACGGCTGCACGAACCTCCCTTGCGCAGCCGCTGGGGCGCGCGTGCGAATGGCTGGGGTTGTCACCAGACTGCCGACGACAGCGGGAAGCAGGATCACGCTGTCGGTAGCCAGGTAGCTTACTTGTAGCGGTAGACGATCCGACCACGGGACAGGTCGTAGGGCGACAGCTCGACCACCACCCGGTCCTCCGGAAGGATTCGGATGTAGTGCTGACGCATCTTGCCACTGATGTGGGCGAGCACTCGATGACCGTTCTGGAGCTCGACCCGGAACATCGCGTTCGGGAGTGGCTCCACAACTCGGCCTTCGATCTCGATAGCCCCGTCTTTCTTCGGCATGTCCTCCGCTGTCCTACCCTCGGGTGTCCGACGGTGGACACAGACGAACATCAATGCCCCGCTAACCGTCGGCTTTTAAGTGTACGTGGCCCACCCGTCAAGGGCCAACCCGGCTCGGTCACTGCTGTCGGAGGCCCAGGTTCCCGGGCCGCGCAAGGCGGGGCCTGCCCACGCGGCCCCGCCGTCGACGTCGGGTGTCGGGTGTCGGGTGTCGGGAGCGGACGGAGGTGCGGCGGGGGCGACCGCGGCAACGGGGTGACGTCAGGACGCGGAGGTCTCGGCTGGCTGGCCGCAGGGCACTCCCAGCTCGGCGAACTGCGCCGTACCACCGTCCAGGGCCGTCAACACCCAGGGCCCGCGTGAGGTCACCGCGACCGTGTGCTCGGTGTGCGCCGCCCAGGAGCCGTCCGTGGTGGCCACGGTCCACTCGTCGTCGAGAATCCGGGTGTCCGGCCGACCCATCGTGATCATCGGCTCGATCGCCAGCGCGATCCCCTCGACCAGGCGGATCCCCCGGCCCGGCCGCCCGTGGTTGAGAACATGTGGTGGCTGGTGCATCTCGGTCCCGATGCCGTGACCGCCGTAGTGATCCACTATGCCGTACCCCCGAGGGCTGACAGAGCGTTCGACCGCCGCGGAGATGTCGGTCAGCTTGCCACCCAGCTGCGCGGTTGCCAGACCCTGCCACAGCGCCTGTTCGCACGCCTCGATCAGATCGAGAAACGGCTGGGGCACCGTCCCGACCGGGACAGTGATCGCGGAGTCGCCGTGCCAGCCATCAGCGATCGCGCCGCAGTCGATGGAGATGATGTCTCCTTCGCACAGTACCCGCTTGCGGTGCGGTATCCCGTGGACGACCTCGTCGTTCACCGACGCACAGATCGACGCGGGAAAGGGGGGCTGACCGTAGCCCTTGAAGGAGGGGATCGCACCGTCGTCGCGAATCGACTTCTCCGCGATCGCGTCGAGCTCCCCGGTGGTGATCCCCGGTTCGACCGCTGCACGCAGCTTTTCCAGGGCGCGCGCGACAACGAGTCCCGCCACGCGCATCTTCGCGATCTCACTGTCGGTCTTGATCTGGACATGCTCTCGTCGCGCCACGCTCGTCGCCCCGGTCCGTATCCCTAGTAACCCTTTGTCCTGCACGCCTGTGACGGCGGTCGTCCCGTACGCCTCCGGTGGCGCGAACAGCGGAGATCACGCTATCGGAGCCGGCTGGTCCCGTGCCCGTGAGCTTGCCATCGGTACCCTGCCCCGCCCAAGTGTGCCTGTCGCGCTGCCGCGTTGCCGGTCGTATCAGAGCGGCCACACAATGCCCCGGTCACATGATGCCAACCACACGGAGACAGCCGCACGATGCCCGGTGGTGCCGGCCGGTCCCGCGAGGCATGCCATCCGCGGGGCAGGCTCAATGGTCAGGGACGTCAGCTCGCGTAGTGACGCAGGGCGTCGAGCGCGCGGTCGGTAACGTTGTCCACCGGGCCGGTCGCGTCGATGCCGATCAGCAGGCCCTTCGCCGCGTAGTAGGCAACCAGCGGCGAGGTCTGCTCCGCATAGACCTCCAGACGGTGACGTACCGTCTCAGAGCGGTCGTCGTCCCGCTGGAACAGCTCGCCGTTACAGCGGTCACATATGCCTTCCACCGCGGGTGGATCGAAGTCCATATGCCAGATGTGACCACAGTTACGGCACGTCCGCCGCCCGGACAGGCGCCGCACTACCTCGTCGTCATCGACTACGAGCTCCAGGACGACGTCCAGGCGTGTCCCCATCTCCTCGAGCAGCTGACCCAGCACCTCGGCCTGGGGCACGTTGCGGGGGAAGCCGTCGAGCAGGAAGCCCTTGGCCGCGTCGTCCTCGGCCAGCCTGTTGCGGACCATACCGATGGTGACCTCGTCGGGGACAAGGTCGCCGGCGTCCATGTACTGCTTGGCGAGCACCCCCAGCTCGGTGCCCTCCCGGACGTTCGCCCGAAAGATGTCTCCCGTGGAGATCTTGGGAATTGACCGCGCCTGGGCGATGAACGCGGCCTGGGTGCCCTTGCCGGCACCCGGCGGTCCGACCAGTACGAGGCGCACTACCGCAGAAAACCTTCGTAATTGCGGAGCATAAGCTGGCTTTCGATCTGTTTCACCGTCTCCAACCCCACCCCGACAATGATCAGTACTGAAGTCCCGGCGAACGGGAAGGGTTGCTGTTTGGTGAGGTTCAGCAGGGCCAGCGGGAGGACGGTGATGGCACCGAGGAAGAGCGAACCCGGCAGCGTGATCCTGGACAACACCCGGTCGAGGTACTCCGCGGTGGGGCGTCCTGGCCGGATGCCGGGGATGAAACCGCCGTACTTCTTCATGTTGTCCGCCACCTCGGTCGGGTTGAAAGTGATGGCCACGTAGAAGTAAGTGAAGAAAATGATCAATCCGGCGTAGATGACGAGGTACAACGGATGGTCGCCACGAGCCAGATAGCGCTGTTCGAAGTCCCGGAAGGTCGTGTTGCTCCATACCTGCCCGAGCAGCTGCGGCAGCTGTAGCAGCGCGGATGCGAAGATCACGGGGATGATGCCCGCCTGGTTGACCTTGATGGGCAGATAGGTCGAGGTACCGCCGTACATCCTGCGCCCGATGAGACGTTTGGCGTACTGCACCGGGATGCGGCGCTGCGACTGCTCGACGAACACGACGAACACGACGATCGCGAGCCCGAGCAGACAGACGAGGGTGAAGACCACCCCGCCAGCCACCTGGAGGATCCGGCTCCCCTGGGAGGGCAACGCCGCCGCGATCGACGTGAAGATCAGAAGGGACATTCCGTTACCCACGCCACGAGCGGTGATCAGTTCACCCAGCCACATGATGACGGCGGTGCCGGCGGTCATGGTGATCACAATGACCGCCACCCGGAACAGGCTGGTGTCCGGGATGATCGGCGTGGCGCAGCCGGGGAACAGGTTGCCGCTGCGGGCGAGGGCGACGATGCCCGTGGCCTGTAGGACGGCCAGCGCAATCGTCAGATAACGGGTGTATTGGGTGAGTTTCTGCTCGCCGGAGCTGCCTTCCTTCTTCAGCTGCTCAAGCCTGGGGATCACCACGACCAACAGTTGGATGATGATGCTTGCCGTGATGTACGGCATGATCCCGAGCGCGAAGACGGACAGCTGCAGCAGCGCACCGCCACTGAACAGGTTGATCAGCGAGTAGACGTTGCTGCTGTCAGCACTCGCCGAGGACAGACAGGTGTTGATCGCTTTGGTCGACACCCCGGGGGAAGGCAACACACTGCCGATCCGGAACAAAATGACGATCCCGAACGTGAAGAGCAGCTTCTTGCGCAGGTCAGGCGTGCGGAAAGCCCGTGTG
>NZ_CAAAFT010000444.1:0-3359 GCF_900634765.1 Candidatus Protofrankia californiensis
TCCCGACATGGGCCTGCGGCAGGTCCAGCCTCCCTGGTCACCGCAGGTCTCGGAAGGGTGCGGAACTGTCGTCCACCTCCGGCAACCAGCGGCATCAGGGCATCAACCTCGGCGTTCGGGGCGTTCGGGGTAAGGGTAACGGTAGTGCGCCGCCCGAAGCCAGCAGACTCGGGCGGCGCGGCGGCCGTAGCGGGCGGAACAGGCGGGATTGCCGGACGGCAGCCCTCCGGCGTGAGCTGTCCGGTGCGCGTTCTAGATCTCGGTGACGCTGCCGCCGACAGCAGTGATCTTCTCTTTGGCCGTTGCGGAAAAGGCGTGGGCGCGCACGCTCAACGCGATCCCGATCTCCCCGTCACCCAGCACCTTGACCAGAGCATTGCGGCGGACGGCACCGGCGTCAACAAGATCATCAACGCCGATCTCGCCACCGTCGGGGAACAGTTCGGCAAGAATCGCGACGTTGACGACCTGGTATTCGGTGCGGAACCGGTTCTTGAAGCCCTTGAGCTTGGGCACCCGCATGTGCAACGGCATCTGGCCACCCTCGAAGCGGGCCGGAACCTGCTTGCGGGCCTTCGAACCCTTGGTGCCGCGACCGGCGGTCTTGCCCTTGGATCCCTCACCACGACCGACACGGGTCTTGGCCTTGTGGGCACCCGGAGCGGGCCGCAGGTGATGGACCTTGAGGCCACGTCCCCGTCGGGCATCGGCGGTCTCCGGCTCGGTTGCCTTGGTCAGCTCGCTCATGCATCCACCTCCTCGACCTTGACCAGATGAGTCACGGTCGCGATCATCCCGCGCACCTCTGGACGGTCGTCCCGTTCGGTCGTCGCGTTGATCCGGCGCAGGCCGAGGGTCCGCAACGTTTCACGCTGGTTACGGGTCCCGCCGATCTCCGAACGGATCTGTGTGATCCTGAGACGGGCCATCAGAGACCGGCCCCGACCGTGCGGGCACGCAGCATCGCCGGCGGCGCCACGTCCTCGATGGGCAGACCCCGCCGGGCTGCGATCTCCTCAGGGCGCATCAGACCCCGTAGCGCCGCAACAGTGGCGTGCACGATGTTGATGGGGTTCGACGAGCCGAGCGACTTCGACAGGACGTCATGGACGCCCGCGCACTCAAGCACCGCGCGGACCGGGCCGCCGGCGATGACACCGGTACCCGGGGAAGCCGGCTTCAGGAGCACGACCCCTGCCGCGGCCTCGCCCTGGATCGGGTGCGGGATCGTCGAGCCGATCCGCGGCACCTTGAAGAAGTGCTTCTTGGCCTCCTCCACACCCTTGGCGATGGCGGCCGGCACCTCCTTAGCCTTGCCGTAGCCGACGCCGACGGTGCCATCGGCGTCCCCGACCACGACCAAAGCGGTGAAGCTGAAGCGCCTACCGCCCTTGACGACCTTTGCCACCCGGTTGATGGCGACAACCCGTTCGACGTAGGCGTTCTTGTCCTGCGCCGGACCGCCGCCCTGGCGGTCGCGGCGTTCCCGACGGTCAGAGCCGCCGGAGCCGCCTCCGCGGCGCTGCTGGCCTGGCATCAGTCAATCTCCCTGTTCGTTGAATGTCCGCGCGTGGAAGGCCGAGGCATCAGAACTCCAACCCGCCTTCCCTGGCGGCGTCCGCCAGCGCGGCGATACGCCCGTGGTAGGTCCGACCGCCGCGGTCGAAGACCACCGTGGTGATCCCGGCCTTGCGGGCGCGTTCGGCGACCAGCTGGCCGACGGCCTTCGCGTGGGCGGTCTTGTCGCCGTCCACGGTACGCAGCGCGGCGTCCAGCGTGGACGCCGAGACCAGCGTGTGGCCGGCGAGGTCGTCCACGACCTGGGCGTAGATGTGACGGGCCGAGCGGGTGACCACGAGTCGCGGGCGGGTGGGAGTACCCGCCACCTTCTTGCGTATCCGCACGTGCCGGCGAAGCTTCGCCGTACGCCGCTGAGCGCTGACACTGACAGCCATGATCCGTTCCTCTACTTCCCGGACTTGCCGACCTTGCGGCGGACGACCTCGCCCTGGTACCGCACGCCCTTGCCCTTGTACGGGTCGGGCTTGCGGAGCCGCCGGATCTTGGCTGCCACCTCACCGACCTGCTGCTTGTCGATCCCGTGGATGACGAAACGGGTCGGCGTCTGCACCTCGAACCTGATGCCCTCGGGAGCCTTCACCGCGACCGGGTGGCTGAAACCGAGAGCGAACTCCAGGTCGGAACCCCGAGCCTGCACGCGGTAGCCGACACCGACGATCTCAAGCGTCTTGGAATATCCGGCGGTGACGCCGGTCACCATGTTCGCCACGAGGGTGCGGGTCAGACCGTGCAGCGCACGCGAGCGACGCTCGTCGTCCGGACGGCTGACGAGCAACCGGCCGTCCTGTGCGCTGACAGTGATCGGCTCTGCCACCGAGTGACTGAGAGTGCCCTTGGGGCCCTTGACCACGATCTCCGGGCCATCGACGGAGATGTCCACACCGCTTGGCACCGGAATCGGTAGACGTCCGATACGTGACATCGCGCGACTCCTTACCAGACGTAGGCGAGGACTTCCCCGCCTACCCCGCGCTTGTTCGCCTGTTTGTCGGTCAGCAGACCCGACGACGTGGAGATGATCGCCACGCCAAGCCCACCCAGCACCTTGGGAAGGTTGGTCGCCTTCGCGTAGACCCGCAGGCCCGGCTTGCTGATGCGCTTCACACCGGCGATGGACCGCTCCCGGTTCGGGCCGTACTTCAGCTCCACGACAAGGGACGCGCCAACAGCCCCGTCCGGTGGCTCCTCAACGTGCCACCCGGCGATGTACCCCTCCTGCTGGAGGATTTCCGCGATATGCGTCTTGATCTTGCTGTTCGGCATCACCACCTGATCGTGGTATGCCCGGTTGGCGTTGCGGACACGAGTCAGCATGTCCGCAATCGGATCTGTCATCGTCATGGGGCTGGAACCTTCCTCGCGACGGTTCCCCGCAGCACAGGTACGGGGCCTACCGCGAACGGTGGGTGGTGTGCGTCAGCTGCCGGAGCCTTCGCCGACGTCGGTACAGTTCGCCATGCAACGACTAGCAGTGCGTCTAGCAGTGCGTCTAGCAGTGCGTCGTACTGACGGACAGCGGTACGGCCGCTACCACGAGCTCTTGGTGACCCCGGGGAGCTCGCCGCGGTGCGCCATCTGCCGCAGGCAGACCCGACAGAGGCCGAACGCCCGGTAGACCGACCGCGGACGCCCGCACCGCTGGCAGCGGGTGTAACCCCGCACACCATACTTCGGCTTGCGGATCGCCTTCTCAATCAGTGCTTTCTTCGCCATCTGACCTGTTTCTTCCAGGGCCTCCGGCCGTGCGAAAAAATCATCGCACGGCCTTTGGCCAACAG
>NZ_CAAAFT010000444.1:3384-4856 GCF_900634765.1 Candidatus Protofrankia californiensis
AACGCCCGAAGCAACGCCCGACCTTCGTCGTCGGTGGTTGCGGTCGTGACAACCGTGATGTCCATACCGCGGATCCGGTCGATCCGGTCGATGTCGATCTCATGGAAGATCGACTGTTCGATCACGCCGAAGGTGTAGTTGCCGGAACCGTCGAACTGCTTCGGCGACAGCCCCCGAAAGTCGCGGATACGCGGGAGGGCGATCGAGACCAGCCGGTCCAGGAACTCCCACATACGGTCGCCGCGCAGGGTCACCTTCGCGCCGATGGGCATTCCCTCGCGCAGCTTGAACTGCGCGATGGACTTCTTCGCCCGCCGGACGGCCGGCTTCTGGCCGGTGATCGAAGCAAGGTCCCGCAGCGCCCCGTCAATGAGCTTGGCGTCCCGGGCGGCGTCACCGACGCCCATGTTGACCACGACCTTGACCACGGTCGGAATCTGCATCACGTTCGCGTACTGGAACTGCTCACGCAGGTTCGCCGCGATCTCCTCGCGATACCGCTGCTTGAGCCGCGGCAGCGGACGGGCTTCAGTGGTAGTTGTCATCTCTCGTTTCCTTGCAGCCTCTGCCCAACGGACCGCGATCCCCACGGCGACCCGGCAGGGCCGTGGGAGGCGCCGCGTGCCCGGAGGGCACGCAAGCCGACAGGAACGCCGCCAGGCGCCGCCTGGGCGCCGCCGGTAATCCCGTCGATCACATTAGCCATGTCTGTCTACAGCTCGGTGCCGGTACGGCGGGAGATCCGCACCTTCGTGCCGTCGTCGTTGATGCGGTAGCCGATCCGGGTGGGGCGGCCGTCGGAGGGATCCACGATCATGACGTTGCTGATGTGGATGGGCGCTTCCTGGGTGATGATCCCGCCGGACTGCGAACCGCGAGCCGAGGTGTTCACCCGGGTGTGCCGGGTGACCCGGTTGGCACCCTCGACGAGCACCTTGTTCTCGGTTGGGAAGGCCTTGATGACCTTTCCCTTGAGACCGCGGTCCTTGCCCGTCACGATCTGGACCGTGTCACCTTTTCTGATCTTCATTCCGGCCACGGTCACAGCACCTCCGGCGCCAGCGAAATGATCTTCATGAACTTCTTGTCACGCAACTCGCGACCAACCGGCCCGAAGATACGCGTGCCTCGGGGATCTCCGCCGTCCTTGATGAGCACGGCCGCGTTCTCATCGAACCGGATGTAGGAGCCGTCGGGGCGACGACGCTCCTTGGTAGTGCGTACGACGACCGCCTTGACCACGTCACCACGCTTGACGCCGGCCCCGGGCAGGGCGTCCTTCACGGTCCCGACGATGATGTCGCCGATACCGGCATAACGACGCCCCGAACCACCGAGTACGCGGATGCACAGCAGTTCCCTGGCACCCGTGTTGTCGGCGACCCGAAGTCGCGACTCCTGCTGGATCACTTCCCGCTCCCGAACTGCGTCGGCGCCCGCCTGCCGGCGGCCGGCTCGCTGGACCTACTGTG
>NZ_CAAAFT010000444.1:5295-6619 GCF_900634765.1 Candidatus Protofrankia californiensis
GCTCGCTGGACCTACTGTGCGGCCTCCGGCGACGCGAAGAACATCATCGCGTCGCCTTCAGCCATCCCCAGACCTGCAACGCCTCCGGCGACGCGAAAAGCATCATCGCGTCGCCTTCAGCGGGTCGACCTACTTGGCTTTCTCCAGAATCTCCACCACACGCCAGCGCTTTGTCGCCGACAACGGCCGGGTCTCCATGAGAAGAACCCGGTCACCAACACCGGTGGTGCTGTTCTCGTCGTGCGCCTTGACCTTCTTGGTGCGCCTGATCGTCTTGCCGTAGAGCGGGTGCTGCACCCGGTCCTCGACGGCGACAACCACGGTCTTGGCCATCTTGTCGCTGACCACCAGGCCCTCACGGACCTTGCGGAAGCCACGACCGGTTTCCGCGGCCGGCGTCTCGTTCTGCGCGGTCGCTGCCGCGCTGTCCGTCGTCGGGGTGTCGTCCGTTGTCATCCCACTCACGCCCGTTCCGCCTGGGTTGCCGTTTGCAACTGCTCGGCGTCGTCAGCTACGACAGCCACGCCGGTTTCCACGAGCTCCGGATCGTCGGTAAGACCCAGCTCACGTTCCCGCAGCACCGTGTAGATACGCGCGATGTCACGCCGGACGACCTGCAACCGGTGGTTGTTGGTGAGCTGGCCGGTCGCGGCCTGGAAGCGGAGGTTGAACAGCTCCTCCTTGGCCTCGCGCAGCTTGTCCACCAGATCCTGCCCGGACAGGGCCCGCAACTCGTCCGCGGTCACAGTCGCGGCCGCCATCACGCACCTCCCTCACGGGTCACGAACCGGCACTTCATCGGCAGCTTGTGGATGGCCCGCCGCATCGCTTCCCGTGCCACCGGCTCGGCAACACCCGACAGCTCGAACATCATGCGGCCGGGTTTGACGTTGGCGATCCACCACTCGGGCGAACCCTTACCGGAACCCATCCGGGTCTCAGCCGGCTTCTTGGTCAGCGGGCGGTCCGGGTAGATGTTGATCCAGACCTTGCCGCCACGACGGATGTGGCGGGTCATCGCGATACGCGCCGACTCGATCTGCCGGTTCGTCACGTAGGCGGACTCGAGCGCCTGGATGCCGAACTCACCGAACGCAAGCTTGGTGCCGCCTTTGGCCGCACCGTCACGACTGGGATGGTGCTGCTTGCGGTGTGCGACCTTGCGGGGAATCAGCATCGTCCTAGCCCTCCGTCTCCTGCGTGGCCGCGCCAGCGGACACGGCGGTGTCGGCCGGAGGCGAGACCGGTACCGCGGAGCCTGCGCCCTCGGGCGCGGCCGAGGGCGCCGGCGCCGACGGCGACGGCGACGGCGACGGCGACGGCG
>NZ_CAAAFT010000444.1:6811-8840 GCF_900634765.1 Candidatus Protofrankia californiensis
CGCCGGCGCCGACGGCGACGGCGACGGCGACGGCGACGGCGACGGCGCAGCCTCGGCCGCAGCCGCGCTACTGCCACCGGCAGCCGCGGCATCGCCGCCGCCACCACCGCCACCGCGGCCACGGCGCTCGCCCTGACGAGCTGCCGCACGACCGGCATCGGTACCACCCGTGGTGGTCCCGGACGAACCCGACCGCGGCCCACGGCGCGGACGCTCGCGGCGGTGCTGGCGCTGAAGTGCCTCCTGGGCCTCCCGCTCCGCCCGGCTCTGCACGACGTCGCCCTTGTAGATCCAGACCTTCACGCCGATGCGACCGAAGGTGGTCCGGGCCTCGTAGAATCCGTAGTCGATGTTGGCACGCAACGTGTGCAACGGCACACGACCCTCACGGTAGAACTCCGAGCGGCTCATCTCGGCCCCGCCGAGACGTCCGGAGCACTGCACCCGGATGCCCTTGGCGCCACCCTTCATCGCCGACTGCATGGCCTTGCGCATCGCCCGCCGGAAGCTGACCCGGCTCGACAGCTGCTCGGCCACACCCTGCGCGACGAGCTGGGCGTCCACCTCGGGGTTCTTCACCTCGAGGATGTTGAGCTGGACCTGCTTGCCGGTCAGCTTCTCAAGGTCGCCACGGATGCGATCGGCCTCGGCGCCACGGCGCCCGATGACGATCCCGGGACGGGCGGTGTGGATGTCCACCCGCAGCCGACCCTGGGTGCGCTCGATGTCGACCCGGCTGATACCCGCGCGCTCCATGCCCCGGGACATCATCTTTCGGATCTTCACGTCCTCGCCGACGTACGCCTTGTACTGCTTGTCGGCGTACCAGCGGGAGGTGAACTCCGAGGTGATACCCAGCCGGAACCCGTGCGGGTTGACTTTCTGACCCACTACCGGGCCCTCCCTGCAGTCTTCGGTGCGCCGGTCGACGCGCCGCGGGTCGCCGCAACCGGCTTTCGGCTTTCCACGACGACCGTGATGTGGCTGGTCCGCTTGCGGATCCGGTAGGCACGGCCCTGTGCCCGTGGGCGGATGCGCTTGAGGGTCGGGCCCTCGTCGACATAGGCCTCACCGACCCAGAGCGTGATCGGGTCGAGGCCGTGGTTGTGCTCGGCGTTGGCCACCGCGCTCGCGACCACCTTGTAGACGTCCTCGCTGGCCGCCTGCGGGGCGAACCGGAGGATGTCGAGGGCTTCGCGGGCCGACCGGCCACGAACCAGGTCGATGACCCGACGGGCCTTCGTCGGCGACACCCGGACGTAGCGGGCCGACGCGCGGGCGCCCGGCAGCCCGGACCTGGTCAGCCCGTCAGCAACGACGTCAGCCACGACGTGACCTCCGGTCTTCCTTGACATGGCCGCGGAAGGTCCGGGTCGGTGCGAACTCACCGAGCTTGTGGCCGACCATCCCCTCGGTGATGAACACCGGGATGTGCTTGCGACCGTCGTGTACGGCGATCGTGTGACCCAGCATGTCCGGGATCACCGTCGAGCGCCGTGACCAGGTCTTGATGACGTTCTTCGTGCCCTTGGCGTTCTGAAGGTCCACCTTCTTGAGCAGGTGGTCGTCGACGAACGGGCCCTTCTTCAGGCTGCGTGGCATGGCGTGTGTCTCCTCCTTCCTGCTCAGAATCGGTGGTGAGGCGTTGTGTACCGCCGGATGTGAATCATCGTGATCACCGCCGCCTGTTCTGCTTCCGACGACGGACGATCAGCGCGTCGCTCGACTTGCGGGTTCTGCGGGTACGTCCCTCGGGACGGCCCTTCGGGTTCACCGGGTGGCGGCCACCGGAGGTCTTGCCCTCACCACCACCGTGCGGGTGGTCGACCGGGTTCATCGCCACACCGCGGACGGTGGGACGACGGCCCTTCCAGCGCATCCGACCGGCCTTACCCCAGTTGATGTTGCTCTGCTCGGCGTTGCCGACCTCGCCGACCGTGGCCCGGCAGCGGACGTCGACGTTGCGGATCTCCCCCGACGGCATCCGCAGCTGGGCGAAGGGGCCGTCCTTGGCGACCAGCTGGACGCT
>NZ_CAAAFT010000444.1:9035-22837 GCF_900634765.1 Candidatus Protofrankia californiensis
CAGCTGGACGCTCGTCCCGGCGCTACGCGCGATCTTCGCACCACCGCCGGGACGCAGCTCGATGGCGTGCACCACCGTGCCGGTCGGGATGTTGCGCAGTGGGAGGGAGTTGCCGGGCTTGATGTCGGCGGTCGTGCCCGAGCTGACCACGTCACCCTGCTTGAGCTTCACCGGGGCGAGGATGTAGCGCTTCTCGCCGTCGGCGTAGTGGAGCAGCGCGATCCGGGCGGTCCGGTTCGGGTCGTACTCAATGTGGGCGACCTTGGCCGGCACGCCGTCCTTGTCCCGCCGAAAATCGATCAGACGGTAGGCGCGCTTGTGGCCACCGCCCTGGTGCCGGGTGGTGATGCGCCCGTGGACGTTGCGACCGCCCTTGGAGTGCAGCGGGCGGACCAGCGACTTCTCCGGGTGGTCACGAGTAATCTCGACGAAGTCGGCGACGCTCGAGCCACGGCGTCCCGGCGTCGTCGGCTTGTACCTACGAATCCCCATCGTTATCCACCGTGTCCTAGTCCCCGCACGCCAGGCCCAGCAGGCCCCTGGCTGCGTACTCGTCGGCTTGCATGTCACGCACCGGGACCTCCGAAGATCTCGATGGAGTCTCCCGGCGCCAGACTGACCATGGCCCGCTTGGTGGACTTGCGCTGGCCCCAGCCGGTGCGCGTGCGCTTGCGCTTGCCCGAGCGGTTGCTCGTGTTGACGCTGAGCACCCGGACGTTGAATATCTGCTGGACCGCAATCTTGATCTCGGTCTTGTTCGCGTCCGGGCGGACGATGAAGGTGTAGACGTTCTCGTTCAGCAGGCCGTAGCTTTTTTCGGACACGACCGGCTTGATGACCACGTCGCGCGGGTCGGGGATCACTTGGCTTCCTCCTCGGCTTCCGCGTCGTCATCGGACCCGGCCGGCGCCTGGGCCCCCGACACTTCCGGTGCGTCGGTCGCGGCGGTGGCAGGCCTTACCCCACGGCCACGGGAGGCCGGCGCCTGCGAACGGTCCAGGAACGCGGCCAGGGCACTGCGGGTGAACACCACGTCGTCGCTGACGAGCACGTCGTAGGTGTTGAGCTGGCCGGGGTCGAGCAGATGCACGGCAGGAACGTTGCGCAGGCTCTTCCAGGTGAGCTCGTCGTTACGAGCCGCCACCACCAGCACCCGGCGGGTATCCGTGATCGTCCGCAGGGCCGTGAGCGCGGCCTTCGTCGACGGTGTGTCACCGATCAGCAACGACGACACGACATGCACCCGCTGGTTGCGCGCCCGGTCGGACAGGGCGCCGCGCAATGCGGCGACCTTCATCTTCTTCGGCGTCCGCTGGTCGTAGGAGCGGGGCTTGGGACCGTGGACGATGCCACCACCGGTGAACTGCGGAGCACGCAGCGAACCCTGCCGGGCCCGACCGGTGCCCTTCTGCCGGTACGGCTTACGCCCACCGCCGCGGACCTCGCCGCGGGTCAGCGTGGAGTGGGTTCCCTGCCTGGCTGCCGCGAGCTGTGCCACCACCACCTGGTGGATGAGCGGCACGTTCACCGCCACGTCGAAGATCCCGCCCGGCAGTTCGACGCTGCCGGCCTCACCGCCGACAGGGGCGTGGACGACGACCGTCCGAGTCTGGGGCGGCGCGCTCTGGTCGTCGTCGCCCGCACCCCGCGACCGCCTACGCGCTGACGCCGTCACGGCGCTCATGCCGATACCTCCTCGCTGGACGTCGCGGCGCTGCCGTCGGCGGGTGCCTCGGCGGCGGCCGTCTCGGCGACGGGCTCGAAGTCCGCCGGCGCGGGACGCTTGGCCGCGCTGCGGACGAGCACCAGGCCACCGTCCGGGCCGGGAACCGCACCCTTGATCAGCAGGAAGCCGCGGTCGGTGTCGACGGCGTGGATGCTCAGGCCCGCAATGGTGACCCGCTCGTGCCCCATCCGCCCGGCCATCCGCAGGCCCTTGAAGACGCGGCCGGGGGTGGCGCACCCGCCGACCGAGCCGGGCGAGCGGTGCTTGCGCTCGACACCGTGGCCGGCGCCGAGGCCCTTGAAGCCGTGCCGCTTCATCACACCGGCGAAGCCCTTGCCCTTGGATGTGCCGGTCACGTCCACGATGCTGCCCGTGGAGAAGACCTCGCCGGTCAGCTCCTGGCCAGGGCGGTAGTTGGCGGCGTCCGCGGTGCGCAGCTCCACCAGATGCCGCCGCGGCGGCACACCCGCGCGCGCGAAGTGGCCACGCAGCGGCTGGGTCACCCGGCGGGGGTCGACCTCGCCGTAGCCGAGCTGGACCGCCGAGTAGCCGTCCCGATCCGGTGTCCTGACCTGCGTCACCACGTTCGGCCCGGCTTTGATCACCGTGACCGGAACGACGCGGTTGTTCGCGTCCCATACCTGGGTCATCCCGAGCTTGGTGCCCAGGAGCCCCCTGTAGTTGCGATTGAGCATGACTGCGCCGGCCCCTTTAAAGCTTGATCTCGATGTCGACACCGGCGGGAAGGTCGAGCCGCATCAGCGAGTCGACCGTCTTCGGTGTCGGGTCAAGAATGTCGATCAGCCGCTTGTGCGTACGCATCTCGAAGTGCTCGCGGCTGTCCTTGTACTTGTGCGGCGACCGGATCACGCAGTAGACGTTCTTCTCCGTCGGCAGCGGCACCGGTCCCGCGACCTGCGCACCAGTCCGCGTCACCGTCTCGACGATCTTTCGTGCCGAGCTGTCGATGATCTCGTGGTCGTAGGCCTTGAGCCGGATGCGGATTTTCTGTGCCGCCATGGTGGGCTTCGCCTGTCCTGTCTGTCTCGTCCGGCTCGCAGGCCCTGCAGGGTCCGTTCCTTCGCCGGAGCTGCCGCCGGATGTACCGCTTGTTGTCAGGTGCGTGCACTGCGCAAGCGGCGGGCCGTATGCCCCGGATCGGGCATACCGGGCCCGCCGCCGCGGTGGCTACTTCAGGATCTTGGTGACGCGACCGGCACCGACGGTGCGACCGCCCTCACGGATGGCGAACCGCAGACCTTCCTCCATGGCGATCGGCTGGATGAGCTCGACCGTCATCTCCGTGTTGTCACCCGGCATGACCATCTCGGTACCCTCGGGGAGGGTCACCACACCGGTCACGTCGGTGGTCCGGAAGTAGAACTGCGGACGGTAGTTGTTGAAGAATGGCGTGTGACGACCACCCTCGTCCTTGCTGAGGATGTAGACCTGCGCCTCGAAGTTGGTGTGCGGCGTGATCGACTTCGGCTTGGTGACGACCTGGCCGCGCTCCACGTCCTCGCGCTTCACACCACGCAGGAGAAGGCCGACGTTGTCACCGGCGCGCCCCTCGTCGAGCAGCTTGCGGAACATCTCCACGCCGGTGACGGTCGTCGTGGTGACGTCCGGCCGGATGCCGACGATCTCGACCGTCTCGCTGACCTTGACCACACCGCGCTCCACGCGACCGGTGACGACCGTGCCACGACCGGTGATCGTGAAGACGTCCTCGATCGGCATGAGGAAGGGCTTGTCGATGTCACGCTCGGGCTCCGGGATGGAGTCGTCGACAGCCTGCATGAGCTCGAGGAGCTTGGCTCCCCACTCCTTGTCGCCCTCCAGCGCCTTGAGCGCCGAGACCCGCACCACCGGCACGTCGTCGCCGGGGAACTCGTACGAGCTGAGCAGCTCCCGGACCTCCAGCTCGACGAGCTCGAGGATCTCCTCGTCGTCGACCATGTCGGCCTTGTTCAGCGCCACGACGATGTAGGGCACGCCGACCTGGCGGGCGAGCAGCACGTGCTCCTTGGTCTGCGGCATCGGGCCGTCGGTCGCCGACACGACCAGGATCGCACCGTCCATCTGCGCCGCACCGGTGATCATGTTCTTGATGTAGTCGGCGTGGCCGGGGCAGTCGACGTGGGCGTAGTGCCGGTTGTCGGTCTGGTACTCGACGTGGGCGATCGAGATCGTGATGCCGCGGGCCTTCTCCTCCGGCGCCTTGTCGATCTGGTCGAACGGCGTGAAGGGGTTCAGATCCGGGTGCGCGTCGTGCAGGACCTTGGTGATGGCCGCGGTCAGCGTGGTCTTGCCGTGGTCAATGTGACCGATGGTCCCGATGTTGACATGCGGCTTGTTCCGCTCGAACTTCTGCTTCGCCACGGGTGTCCCTCCAAGGACGGGTGGTGTCGTGCCGTGCTAGTGATCCCTGGGACCTCCGGCGACGCGAGATCTGTGATCACGTCGCCTTCCGGCCACTGGTAGCCTGCTAATGATCAGTGGTGGTGCCGGATTCGCGAGCGGTACCGCTACGTCCGGTCACCGGTCACTCCCCACGTGCCTTTGCGATGATCTCCTTCGCGACCCCCGCCGGAACCTCGGCATAGGAGTCGAACTGCATCGAGTAGACGGCCCGGCCCGAGGTCTTCGACCGCAGGTCCCCGACATAGCCGAACATCTCGGACAGCGGGACGATCGCCTTCACGATGCGTGCACCGGACCGTTCGTCCATGGCCTGGATCTGCCCGCGCCGCGAGTTCAGGTCGCCGATCACGTCACCCATGTAGTCCTCGGGGGTGGTGACCTCGACCGCCATCATCGGCTCGAGCAGCACCGGGTCGGCCCGCCGCGCCGCCTCCTTGAACGCCATCGAACCGGCGATCTTGAAAGCAAGCTCGGACGAGTCGACGTCGTGGTACTGACCATCGGTCAGGGTGACCTTCACGTCGACGAGGGGGTATCCGGCGAGCACGCCGAACTCCATCGCCTCCTGACACCCGGCGTCGACCGACGGGATGTACTCACGCGGGATGCGACCGCCGGTGACCTTGTTCTCGAACTCGTAGCCGCCGCCGTCGCCGCCGGAGGGCTCGAGATCGATGATCACCCGGGCGTACTGCCCGGAGCCACCGGTCTGCTTCTTGTGCGTGTAGTCGACCTTCTCGACCTTGCGCCGGATGGTCTCCCTGTAGGCGACCTGCGGCTTACCGACGTTGGCGGTGACGCCGAACTCGCGGCGCATCCGGTCGACGAGCACGTCGAGGTGCAGCTCACCCATGCCCGCGATGATCGTCTGCCCGGTCTCATCGTCGGTGCGGACCTGGAAGGTCGGGTCCTCCTCCGCCAGACGGCCGATGGCCGTTCCCAGCTTCTGCTGGTCGGCCTTGGTCTTCGGCTCGATCGCGACGCTGATGACCGGGGCCGGGAAGGTCATCGACTCCAGGATGATCGGGGTGTTGGGATCGCACAGCGTGTCACCGGTCGTGGTGTTCTTCAGACCGACGACGGCGACGATCTGACCCGCTCCGACGCCCTCGCGGTCCTCCCGGTGGTTGGCGTGCATCTGCAGGATGCGGCCGATCCGCTCCTTGCGGTCCTTGGTCGAGTTCAGCACCGGGGAGCCCGCGGTGAGGCGTCCGGAGTAGACCCGGATGTAGGTCAGCTTCCCGACGTAGGGGTCCGTCATGATTTTGAAGGCGAGCGCGGCGAACGGTTCGTTCTCGTCCGGTTCGCGGGAGACCTCGCTCTCCTCGCGGCCGATGGCGTGACCGACGGTGACACCGATGTCCAGCGGGCTCGGGAGGAAGTCGACGACGGCGTCGAGCATGGGCTGCACGCCCTTGTTCTTGAACGCCGACCCGCACAGGACCGGGTTGACCGAACCGGTCAGCGTGGCCCGGCGCAGTGCCGCCCGCAGCTGCTCCTCGGTCGGCTCCTCGCCCTCCAGGTAGAGCTCCATCAGGCTGTCGTCGTTCTCGGCGACAGTCTCGACGAGCTTGTCCCGCCACTCCTGCGCGGCCTCGACGTGGTCGCGCGGGATGTCAACGGTCTCGTAGGAGGCGCCCTTGTCCTCGGTGTGCCAGAGCAGGCCCTTCATCCGGACCAGGTCGATGACGCCCTTGAAGTCGGCCTCGACACCCCACGGCAGCTGGATGACGGCCGGGGTCGCGGCGAGCCGGTCGACCATCATCTCCACACACCGGTGGAACTCCGCGCCGACCCGGTCCATCTTGTTGACGAACGCGATCCGCGGGACGTCGTAACGGTCGGCCTGGCGCCAGACGGTCTCGCTCTGCGGCTCGACGCCGGCCACGGCGTCGAAGACCGCGACGGCACCGTCGAGGACACGCAGCGACCGCTCCACCTCGACCGTGAAGTCGACGTGCCCCGGAGTGTCGATGATGTTGATGGTGTGATCGCGCCAGGTACAGGTGGTGGCAGCGGAGGTGATGGTGATCCCCCGCTCCTGCTCCTGCTCCATCCAGTCCATGGTGGCGCCGCCATCGTGGACTTCACCGATCTTGTAGTTGACGCCGGTGTAGAACAGGATCCGCTCGGTGGTGGTGGTCTTGCCCGCGTCGATATGGGCCATGATCCCGATGTTGCGGGTCGAGGCCAGCGCGGCATGTACGTCAGCAGACATTGTTGGTTACCAGCGGTAGTGAGCGAAGGCCCTGTTGGACTCCGCCATCTTGTGGGTGTCCTCGCGCCGCTTCACGCTCGCGCCGAGACCGTTACTGGCGTCGATCAGCTCGTTCATGAGGCGCTCGGTCATGGTCTTCTCACGCCGCTGCCGGGCGTAGCCGACAAGCCAGCGCAGCGCGAGTGTCGTACTCCGGCTCGCGCGTACCTCGACCGGTACCTGGTAGGTGGCGCCACCGACCCGGCGGCTGCGCACCTCCAGGGTCGGCTTGACGTTGTCGAGAGCGCGCTTGAGCGTGACCACGGGGTCGTTGCCGGTCTTCTCCCGAGCGCCCTCCAGCGCCCCGTAGACGATCCGTTCGGCCAGCGACTTCTTGCCGCTCAGGAGAACCTTGTTGACCAGCGCTGTCACCAGCGGTGAGCCGTAGACCGGATCGACGACGACGACGTGCTTGGGAGCCGGGCCCTTGCGTGGCATCAGGCCTTCTCCTTCTTTGCTCCGTACTTGCTGCGTGCCTGCTTGCGGTTGCGGACACCCTGCGTGTCCAGCGTCCCACGAACGATCTTGTAGCGGACGCCCGGAAGGTCCTTCACTCGGCCGCCGCGCACCAGGACGATCGAGTGCTCCTGCAGGTTGTGCCCCACCCCCGGGATGTAGGCGGTGACCTCTATCCCGCTGTGGAGCCGGACCCGGGCAACCTTGCGCAGCGCCGAGTTCGGCTTCTTGGGCGTGGTCGTGTAGACGCGGGTGCACACGCCACGACGCTGCGGGCTCCCCTTGAGCGCCGGGGTCTTGGTCTTTTCGACCTTGTCCTGCCGGCCCTTGCGGACCAACTGCTGGATCGTCGGCAACGCCGCTCCCGTTCCTGTTCCGTTCCTGCCGGTACCTGCTGTTATGTCAGCTGTGTCCGACCCACGCGGTCGGGCGTGTCGCAATCCCTGGGAAGACCGGAACAACCGGGACGGTCTGCCATGGGAGTACGCCCGCCCGCCTTCGTGAAGGCCGGGTCATCCCCGTCACCGCCGGCCCGGCAGGACGGGCCACAGTGCCATGGGATGGCGCAAGACACAGGTCAACCTTGCAACGCATAGCGCCGCAGAAAGCGAGACTACAGACCCGGCAACGGCTGTGTCGAATCGGGGTACGGCAAACGCCTCGAGGACCACGACATCCCGGTCGGCAGGTCGTGCTGTCGCGGCGCCGAAAGGCTGCAGGCCGCAGTCTAGTCCGGCAGTTTCCGCAGCTTGCAGACGAAGAAGCCCTCGAACGCCGGGCCCGGCAGGATGCGCCGGGCGCCGGCAAGCGCCGGATGGAAGGTCTCGGTCCGCCAGTGCCGCAGACCCGGCCGCCATGCGCCCGGCGCGAAGCCGTCGATGTCGACCTCGATCGGGCACACCTCGACGGGATGGTGACGCAGAAGGTAGCTCAGCGGCGCCTCGTTCTCCTCCGGGCCGAACGTGCAGGTGGAGTAGACGAGGATGCCGCCGGGACGCAGCAGCCGGCAGGCCGCCACCAGCATCTTGCGCTGCAGCCAGCCATAGTCGATCACTCGCTGCTCGGTCCAGTACCGCAGCGCCGAGGACTCCCGCAGATCGACCAGGCCCTCACCGCTGCACTGGGCGTCCAACAGCACCCGGTCGAAGCGCTCGGCTATGAACTTGTCGGCGTACTGCGCGGGGTGACAGGTCGTCTCGGCGAGGCGGACGTGGAACTGCTGGGTGACCTCGCGCAGCTTGTCCAGCCGGGGTCTGATGGCGTCGTTCGCCCACAGGCGCGCGTCATTGCCGACCAGTGCCGCGATGTGCGCCGTCTTGCCGCCCGGCGCCGCACACAGATCGATGATCGACCCGGCCGGTGCGGGCTCGAGGGCCAACGCGGGCACCAGGCTCGAGATGTTCTGGATATAGGCGTGGCCGCCGCCGAACACCTCCGACCGCGACAGCACGCGCTTGTCGCCACGCAGGAGATAGCCGTCGGGGCACCAGCCGAGCGGGTCGAGGGTGAGCCCGAGATCCGCGATGGCGCGGTGGACTGCATCCACGCCCAGCGGTGAGAGCTGGTTGACCCGGACACCGGTACGGCGGTCCAGGCACAGACGGTCGACCACCTCGGACTCGGCCAGCTGAAGGATCTCGGACAACCGCCGCACGAACAGCGTCCGCTTCCGGCTCACCCAACCCCCTGCCACGTCCTGATCGCGCCGCCGGCCACGGGTACGCCGGTCCGGCAACACCGTCTCCATCGCCAAAATACCCACCATCGGTCCGGCCACCAGCCGGTGACGGTACCGCGGACGCCCTGCCGGTCACGCCCGTGCGATTCATCCGACACCGGCCTTGATACGCCTGGCATGCCGAGCGTATCGAGGGTCACAGGCCCGACCCAGCCGCGCCGGTCCGGTTGCCGACTGCGGCCGCGGGCAGCGGTCGGTGCGCCTGTTTTCCCGGGCCGGCGCCGCCGGCCCCGGTTACCCCCGCCGGCACCCCTGACCACCTGCGAAAACGCCGCGGGCCGCAGCGTCACCAAAAAAAATTCCCCGCCGCATCACAGCTTTTGTCGCATCGCACATGTCGTGTTCGAGACCAAATACTTGGGTACTGCGAAAGCTGTGATCCGAGTCATGATGTTGGATCCTTGCCCAGTAATCGGCGTCCCGATAACTTCGGTTTTGTCACCGTCAAGTTCGGCTGACCACGATGGAGGACAGATGCCCACTTCTTTTCAGCCCCCCGACTGCGCAGAAATTATCCCGTCAAGCACCTTCGGGCTGGTTATAGAGGTATCCGAGGACGTGGAGATATCCGTTTTCAGTGGAACGGAAGAAGCTGCTGAAAAGCCGATCCTGGCATCGCTGGTCACCCGCGCCCCGCAGCCGGATGACGGCCACGACAACCAGCTTCTGAGCATCCATCCCGGCCCTGACGCCGACACCGACCCGATCCCCGACCCGATCCCCGATCTGGAAACGGCGGCCGACAGCGCCGAGAACGCAACGAAAACCCCGCCCAGCGACGGCTGAGTTCCGGACCAGTACCAGGCAAGCGGCTCACAATGACGACATCTCGCCGGTCGTCCACCGGGACCAGCGGGTGGATCGGGCAGCCGAACCACCAACAGACCTCGGCGGGGACGACATTCCCGAAGACCACCGCCACTGTATCCTGGCTGTACGGACGCCTGTTCGCCTGGCTCACCGGGAATCCCGCGGCCGCCCGCGTCGAGCATTTCATCCGGGACCAGAACAAGGCGACCGTCGCGCACGCCGCTCTTTCTCTGCTGGGTTCGTCGGCACTGGTGGTCGCCCCGTTCGCAATTCGGAACCTGATCGACGGATGGCTCCTGCGGCTGCGGACGAGCGGCATACTCCTACCGGTATTCCTCATACTCGGCGCCTTTGTGCTCAGCGCCGCCGTGTCGACGGTGCGGTACATACTGATCGGCTATTTCAGCGAGAAGCTCGCCCTGCGGATCCAGCGCGACCTGCACCAGCACGCGATCGCGCTGCCGTTCCCCCACTTCGCCCGGGCCCGGCACGGTGATGTCGTCACCCTCTTCACCATCGACACCGCTAAGGTCCAGACCGCGGCCGCGGTCTGTCTGCCCGCCATCGCGACCATGGCGGTCGAACTCGTCGTCTCCGGAGTGGTCGCATACCTGCTCCAGTGGCGCCTCGCGTTCGCCGTGGCCGTGATCGGCGTGATTCCACTCGTCCTGCTGCGGCTGGTGCGTGGACGCGTCCGGGCCATCAGCAGGGTGGAGATCGAACGGCACAGCCGCATGGTCGATCATCTCGTCGAGCTGACCGGGCCGGTGGGAGCGCTGCACATGCGCGCCTTTCGCGCGCAGAGCGCCGGCCAGGAGGAGTTCGAACGGCTGGGCTCGGCCATTTCGACAGCCGCCCGCACCCGCGTGCAGGTCTTCGCCCGCCTGCAGCTCATCGCCGCGGGAAGTTCGGTGCTGGCAACCATGACCGTGATCGGGTTCGGGGTGTGGCTCACCCTGGATCAGACGATGACGGTCGGCACTTTCGTGGCGTTCCTCAGCGTGCTCCTCCTGGCATTCCGTTCCATTGCAGGCTTCGCCAACCTGCGTACCCAGCTCTTCGACGGCGAGTCCTCCCTCATCCGCATCCTGGCCTTTCTCGACATCCCGCTGGAGCCGGCGCCCGCGGCTGACCGCAGCAATGTCAGACCATTGGCGACGGCCGATCGGCCACACCCGCCAAAGAGCACTCCGGCGCCGACGGACCCAGCGGCCCCCAGCCCCGAAAGCACTCCCAGACCACCGGTTCACGGCGATCTCGTCCTGGAGAACGTCTCCTACTCCTACGCGCCCGACGTACCGGCTCCCAGCTGGGCCGTCCGTTCCGTCGACATCGTCGTGGAGCGCAGCGAAATGGTGGCTGTCGTCGGATTCAGCGGCGCCGGGAAGACCACGCTCTGCCATCTCGCGAGCGGCCTGCTCACCCCCACCAGCGGGCGCGTCCTGCTCGGCGGCCGTGATGCCGCCGGGCTTTCCCCCACCGCGGGCCGAGCCGCCGTCGGCCTGGTTTCGCAGGAACCGTTCATCCAGCGCCGTACCGTTGCGGAGAACCTCCGCTTCGGGAATCCGGCTGCAACGACCGACGAGCTCTGGGCCGCCCTGGAGGCGACCGGTCTGGTCACGCTCGTGCGCTCCCTTCCGGAGGGAATCCACACGCCGCTGGGACACAGCGGTTACCAGATCTCCGGTGGGGAGCGGCAACGGCTGTCCATCGCCCGCGTACTCGTTCAGAATCCGCGAACCGTCATCCTCGACGAGGCCACGTCGAACCTTGACACGCTGACCGAGGATCTCCTGCGCGCCTCCCTCGAACGTCTTCTCGCCGATCGCAGCTGCCTCGTCGTCGCCCATCGGGCGACGATGACCGTCGCCGCCGACCGCATCTACGTACTGGAAAACGGCACAGTGATGGAGGCCGGCCCACACGACCGGCTCATCCGCAGCGGCGGTATCTACGCCCGGTTGACCCGTGGACCGGCGGAGAGGACGTCGAGGAAGGAAGCGAAGAAGGAAAGGAACGGCGGCCGGTAGGACCGCCGGAGGAACCACCGCAGAACCATCGGAAAACTCACCGGAAAACACTTGTGCCCGGACCGCATGCCATAGCGGTCCGGGCACAAGTGTTGGAGCGGTTGTCCTCGCAGACGGCTGTCACCCGCTGTTGCCACCACCTGCTGTTGTCACCACCCACTGTTGTCACCGGCTCGGCGGTCATTCACCGGCAATCCGGCTCCACACGGCAGGCGGCCCGGGTGGGCGCCCAACGAGGACGCTCACCCGGGCCGCCTGGTAGTCCGGGGATCCGGGGCAGAAGGACCTACCGGTAGTCGCCTCCGGTGCTGCGGTAGTCGAAGTCGTCCAGCGGAACGGCCTGGCCGCTGCCGGTACCGAACGCGCCGTACTCCACGGTCGCACCGTCCTCGTACGCGCCCACCGAGTACATCGACGCCCGCGCCTCCTCGGTCGGCTCGACCCGGATGTTGCGGTACCGGGAAATGCCGGTACCCGCCGGGATGAGCTTACCGATGATGACGTTCTCCTTCAGACCGACCAGCGAGTCCGACCGGGCGTTGATCGCGGCATCGGTGAGCACCCGGGTCGTCTCCTGGAAGGACGCGGCCGACAGCCACGACTCGGTTGCCAGGGACGCCTTGGTGATACCCATGAGGACCGGGCGGGCCGAAGCCGGCTGACCGCCGGACTCGACCACCCGACGGTTCTCCTCCTCGAACCGGGCCCGCTCGACCAGTTCGCCCGGCAGGAGCGTGGTCTCCCCCGACTCCAGCACGTTCACCCGCTTGAGCATCTGCCGGATGATGATCTCGATGTGCTTGTCGTGGATCGACACACCCTGCGAGCGGTACACCTCCTGGACCTGGTCGACCAGGTGGAGCTGCACCTGACGCGGGCCGAGGATCCGCAGCACCTCGTGCGGGTCGACCGCACCGTCGACGATCTTCTGACCGACGGCGATGTGCTGACCCTCCTCGACCTTCAGCCGCGACCGGCGGGACACCGGGTAGGAGATCTCCTCGCTACCGTCATCGGGAACGATCACAACCTTGATGGTCTTCTCGGTCTCCTCGATGCGCACCCGCCCGGAGACCTCGCTGATCGGGGCCTTGCCCTTGGGGGACCGGGCCTCGAAGAGCTCCACCACCCGGGGCAGACCCTGGGTGATGTCGTCACCGGCAACACCACCGCTGTGGAAGGTACGCATCGTCAGCTGCGTGCCGGGCTCACCGATCGACTGGGCGGCGACGATGCCGACGGCCTCGCCGACATCGACGAGCTTCCCGGTCGCCAATGACCGGCCGTAGCACTGTGCGCAGACACCCATCCGGGCTGCGCAGGTGAGGGCGGAACGCACCTTCACCGACTCGATCCCGGCATCGATGATCTTACTGATGACCACGTCACCGAGGTCGGCGCCGGCTGGCACCACGACATCGCCAGCGGCGTTGACCGCGTCCGAGGCGAGTGTCCGCGCGTAGGCCGCGGTCTCGGCGTAGCGGTCGCGGACGAGTACGCCGTCCGCTCCCTTGCGCGCGATGCGGGTGGCGATACCCCGTTCGGTGCCGCAGTCGTCCTCGCGGACGATGACGTCCTGGCTGACGTCGACCAGACGCCTGGTCAGGTACCCGGAGTCCGCGGTCCGCAGCGCCGTGTCGGCCAGACCCTTACGGGCGCCGTGCGTGGAGATGAAGTACTCCACCACGCTCAGCCCTTCGCGGAAGTTCGCCTTGATCGGACGCGGGATGATCTCACCCTTGGGGTTGGCGACCAGTCCACGCATCCCGGCGAGCTGCCGGATCTGCATCATGTTCCCGGCGGCCCCGGAATTGACCAGCACGGCGACCGGGTTGGTCTCCGGGAAGTTGGCCTCCATGGCCTCGGCGACCTTGTTCGTCGCCTCGTTCCAGATCTGGACCAGCTCACCACGACGCTCGTCGTCGGACAGGAAGCCCCGGTCGAACTGCTTCTGCACCCGTTCGGCCCGCTGCTCGTACTCGTCGAGGATCTGCGCCTTGTTCGGCGGTGCGACAACGTCCTCGATCGCGACGGTCACTCCCGAGCGGGTGGCCCAGTAGAAACCGGCGCTCTTCAGCGCGTCCAGCGTCGCGGCCACCTGGATCTTCGGGTAACGCTCCGCCAGGTCGTTGACGATGACGGCCTGGGCCTTCTTGTTCATCAGGTAGTTGAGGAACGGGTAGCCCTCGGGGAGCGCCTGGTTGAGCAGGCAACGACCAAAGGTGGTCTCCAGGATGAACGGGTCGCCGCTGACCCAGCCGGGCGGCGGGGTCCAGTCCCGTGGCGGCGTGGTGTCGCGGAGCCGAACCTTGATCTTCGCCTGTAGGTCGATCTCCTTGGCGTCGAAGGCCATCTGTGCCT
>NZ_CAAAFT010000444.1:22862-24899 GCF_900634765.1 Candidatus Protofrankia californiensis
CTGGAGAACGCCCTGCCCTCGCCGACCCCGCCCACGGCCATCCGACTGAGGTGGAACACCCCGGTCACCATGTCCAGGCTCGGCATGGCCAGCGGACGCCCGGACGCCGGCGAGAGGATGTTGTTGCTCGACAGCATCAGGATGCGCGCCTCGGCCTGCGCCTCCGCGGACAGCGGTAGGTGCACGGCCATCTGGTCCCCGTCGAAGTCCGCGTTGAACGCGGTGCAGACCAGCGGGTGGATCTGGATGGCCTTGCCCTCGACGAGCTGCGGTTCGAACGCCTGGATGCCCAGACGGTGCAGGGTCGGCGCACGGTTGAGCAGCACGGGGTGCTCGGTGATGACCTCTTCCAGCACGTCCCAGACGACCGGGCGGGCCCGCTCCACCATGCGCTTGGCCGACTTGATGTTCTGCGCGTGGTTGAGGTCGACCAGCCGCTTCATCACGAACGGCTTGAACAGCTCGAGCGCCATCTGCTTGGGCAGACCGCACTGGTGCAGCTTGAGCTGCGGGCCGACGACGATGACCGAACGGCCGGAGTAGTCGACACGCTTGCCCAGCAGGTTCTGGCGGAACCGACCCTGCTTGCCCTTGAGCATGTCCGACAGCGACTTGAGCGGACGGTTGCCCGGACCGGTCACCGGCCGGCCGCGGCGGCCGTTGTCGAACAGCGCGTCAACGGCCTCCTGCAGCATCCGCTTCTCGTTGTTGACGATGATCTCGGGCGCGCCGAGGTCGAGCAGCCTCTTGAGGCGGTTGTTACGGTTGATCACCCGGCGGTAGAGGTCGTTCAGGTCGGACGTGGCGAACCGGCCACCGTCGAGCTGCACCATCGGGCGCAGGTCCGGCGGGATCACCGGAACGCAGTCGAGCACCATCCCGTTCGGGGAGTTGCGGGTGTTGAGGAAGGCCGAGACGACCTTGAGGCGCTTGAGCGCCCGGGCCTTCTTCTGCCCCTTGCCGCTGCGGATGGTCTCCCGCAGCGACTCGGCCTCCGCCGCCAGATCGAAGTCGCTGAGCCTGCGCTGCAGGGCCTCAGCTCCCATGCCGCCTTCGAAGTACTGCCCGAACCGATCCCGCAGCTCACGGTAGAGCAGCTCGTCCGGCTCGAGGTCCTGGACCTTCATGCTCTTGAAACGGTCGAACACCCGGTCCAGATCGTCGATCTTCCGCTGGGCGCGGTCACGGATCTGGCGCATCTCGCGCTCGGCCGCCTCCCGCACCTTGCGCCTGACGTCGCCCTTGGCGCCCTCGGCCTCAAGCTGGGCGAGGTCGGCCTCCAGCTTCTTCTGCCGGGTCTCGACGTCGGCGTTCTTCTTGTCCTCGAGGTGCTGCTTCTCGACGGAGATACGGGCCTCGAGGGTGGGCAGGTCGCGGTGGCGCGCGTCCGTGTCCACACTTGTGATCATGTAGGCGGCGAAGTAGATGACCTTCTCAAGGTCCTTCGGCGCGAGGTCGAGCAGGTAGCCCAGGCGGCTCGGGACACCCTTGAAATACCAGATGTGGGTGACCGGTGCGGCCAGCTCGATGTGGCCCATCCGTTCACGGCGCACCTTGGCGCGGGTGACCTCGACACCGCAGCGCTCACAGATGATGCCCTTGAAACGAACGCGCTTGTACTTGCCGCAGTAGCATTCCCAGTCCCGGGTCGGACCGAAGATCTTCTCGCAGAAGAGCCCGTCCTTTTCCGGCTTGAGGGTGCGGTAGTTGATTGTCTCCGGCTTCTTGACCTCGCCGTGTGACCACTGGCGGATGTCATCCGCCGTGGCGAGGCCGATGCGCAGCTCGTCGAAGAAGTTGACGTCGAGCACGTGTCTTCTCTCTCTGCCGTCTGGCTGCCCGCTGTCGCCGGCAGGCTTCGTGAGGATGGCGGCGGCTGTGGGCTTGGGCCGTCAGTTTGTCCAAGGTCGGCGGGGATACCGCGACACGGCCGGTGTTTCCGGGCTACCGGGTACCGTGTCCCGACCGCGTGGTCCGCGGCCACGGCGGCGCGAACGCAGCGACTTCGGGCAGATCACCTCGTGATCCCCCGTGGTC
>NZ_CAAAFT010000444.1:25132-26131 GCF_900634765.1 Candidatus Protofrankia californiensis
TTCGGGCAGATCACCTCGTGATCCCCCGTGGTCCCTCGCGATCGCGCCGCCTCCGGCCGCTGGCGGTCACCCGGCCGCAGACCACTACTCGTCAGACCTCCTCAACGCTGCTCGGCTCTCGCCGGGACAGGTCAATACCGAGTTCCTCCGCGGCGCGGAAGACGTCCTCGTCGGTGTCACGCATTTCGATGGAAACACCGTCACTGGAAAGAACTTCCACGTTCAGGCACAGTGACTGCATTTCCTTGATGAGTACCTTGAAGGACTCCGGGATACCGGGTTCAGGGATGTTCTCGCCCTTGACGATGGCCTCGTAGACCTTGACGCGACCGAGGACGTCGTCCGACTTGATGGTGAGCAGCTCCTGCAGGGCGTAGGCGGCACCGTAGGCCTCCAGCGCCCACACCTCCATCTCGCCGAAACGCTGTCCACCGAACTGCGCCTTGCCACCCAGCGGCTGCTGGGTGATCATCGAGTAGGGGCCGGTCGAACGGGCGTGGATCTTGTCGTCGACCAGGTGCAGCAACTTGAGGATGTAGATGTAACCGACCGCCACCGGGTACGGGTAGGGCTCGCCGGTCCGGCCGTCGAAGAGCTTGGCCTTGCCGCTGGCACCGATGAGCTGGACGCCGTCACGGTTGGGCAGCGTCGAGGAGAGCAGACCGGTGATCTCCTCCTCGCGGGCGCCGTCGAACACCGGGGTGGCCACGTTGGTGTCCGGTGGCGCCTGGTCCGCCCTGATGCCGCGCAGACGCTCCTTCCAGTTCTCGGAGCCGTCATCGACCTTCCAGCCGGTCTTGGCCACCCAGCCGAGATGGGTCTCCAGGATCTGGCCGATGTTCATCCGGCGGGGCACACCGTGCGGGTTGAGCACGACGTCCACCGGGGTGCCATCGGAGAGGAACGGCATGTCCTCAGCGGGGAGAATCTTCGCGATGACACCCTTGTTCCCGTGCCGCCCGGCGAGCTTGTCACCATCGGTGATCTTGCGCTTCTGGG
>NZ_CAAAFT010000444.1:26156-31317 GCF_900634765.1 Candidatus Protofrankia californiensis
TTGCGCTTCTGGGCGACGTACACCCGGACCAGCTCGTTCACGCCGGGCGGCAGCTCGTCGCCGTCCTCCCGGGAGAACACCCGGACCCCGATGACCTTGCCGGACTCTCCGTGCGGCACCTTCAGCGAGGTGTCGCGGACCTCCCGGGCCTTCTCGCCGAAGATCGCGCGCAGCAGCCGCTCCTCCGGAGTCAGCTCGGTCTCACCCTTGGGCGTGACCTTCCCGACCAGCACGTCACCGGGAGAGACCTCGGCGCCGATGCGGATGATGCCACGCTCGTCGAGGTCGGCGAGGACCTCCTCGGCGACGTTGGGGATGTCCCGGGTGATCTCCTCGGGCCCGAGCTTGGTGTCCCGGGCGTCGACCTCGTGCTCCTCGATGTGGATCGAGGACAGGACGTCGTCCTGGACCAGCCGCTGGGAGAGGATGATCGCGTCCTCGTAGTTGTGGCCCTCCCACGGCATGAAGGCGACCAGCAGGTTCTTACCCAGTGCCATCTCGCCGTTGTCGGTGCAGGGACCGTCCGCGATGACCTGACCCGCCTCGACCCTCTCCCCCTCGTCGACGATGGGTTTCTGGTTGATGCAGGTGCCCTGGTTGGACCGGCGGAACTTCGCCATCCGGTAGGTGCGCCGGGTGCCGTCGTCGTGCATGACGGTGATGTAGTCGGCGGAGAGGTCCTCGACCACACCGGACTGCGTGCAGACGACGACGTCACCGGCGTCCTTGGCCGCGCGGGCTTCCATACCGGTGCCGACCAGCGGCGCCTCGCTGCGCAGCAACGGGACGGACTGGCGCTGCATGTTCGAGCCCATCAGGGCGCGGTTGGCGTCGTCGTGCTCGAGGAAGGGGATCATCGCTGTTGCGACCGACACCATCTGACGCGGCGAGACGTCCATGTAGTCGACCTCGTCGGGCGGGATGAACTCGACCTCGCCACCCTTGCGCCGGACCAGGATCCGCTGCTCGGCGAACGACCCGTCGGCGGTCAACGGCGCGTTCGCCTGCGCGATGACGTGCTTGTCCTCCTCGTCCGCGGTGAGGTAGTCGATCTGGTCGGTGACCCGCCCGGCCACGACCTTGCGGTAGGGCGTCTCGACGAAGCCGAACGGGTTGACCCGCGCGAACGTCGACAGCGAACCGATCAGACCGATGTTCGGCCCTTCCGGTGTCTCGATCGGGCACATCCGGCCGTAGTGGCTGGGGTGGACGTCACGGACCTCGAACCCGGCCCGCTCCCGGGACAGGCCACCCGGGCCGAGCGCGGACAGACGCCGCTTGTGGGTGAGGCCCGCCAGCGGGTTGGTCTGGTCCATGAACTGGGAGAGCTGGCTGGTGCCGAAGAACTCCTTGATGGAGGCGACCACCGGCCGGATATTGATCAGCGTCTGCGGCGTGATCGCCTCGACGTCCTGCGTGGTCATCCGTTCCCGGACGACCCGCTCCATCCGGGCCAGGCCCAGGCGCACCTGGTTCTGGATCAGCTCGCCGACCGTGCGCAGCCGCCGGTTGCCGAAGTGGTCGATGTCGTCCACGTCGTAGGACTGGTCCTTGCCGGCGTGCAGCTGCACGACGTACTCGATCGTACGGACGATGTCGTCCTCGGTCAGCACCCCGACATCGTGCAAGACGTCCACACCGAGTTTCTTGTTCACCTTGTAACGACCGACCTTGGCCAGGTCGTAACGCTTCGGGTTGAAGAAGAGGTTCTCCAGCAGCGTCTGCGCGGACTCACGGGTCGGCGGCTCACCCGGTCGCAGCTTGCGGTAGATGTCGAGCAGCGCGTCGTCCTGGCTGGAGGTGTGGTCCTTTTCCAGAGTCACCCGCATCGACGGGAAGTCACCGAACCGCTCCAGGATGCGCGCCTCGTCCCAGCCGAGCGCCTTGAGCAGCACGGTCACGGACTGGCGGCGCTTGCGGTCGATACGGACACCGACGGTGTCCCGCTTGTCGACCTCGAATTCCAGCCAGGCGCCTCGGGACGGGATGACCTTGCAGGAGAACAGGTCCTTGTCGGAGACCTTGTCGATGGTCTTCTCGAAATACACCCCGGGGGAACGCACAAGCTGGCTGACGACGACCCGCTCGGTTCCGTTGATGACGAACGTGCCCTTGGGGGTCATGAGCGGGAAGTCGCCCATGAACACCGTCTGGCTCTTGATTTCACCGGTGGTGTTATTGGTGAACTCGGCCGTCACGAACATCGGGGCCGAGTAGGTCATATCCTTGTCCTTGCACTCCTCGACGGAGTACTTCGGCGGTTCGAAACGGTGGTCGCGGAACGACAGTGACATCGAACCCGAGAAGTCTTCGATCGGGGAGATCTCCTCAAAGACCTCTTCGAGACCTGACGTGACGGGTACATCGTCACGGCCGGCGTCGATGGCTTCCTGGACCCGTTCCGCCCACGCCTCACTGCCGATCAGCCAGTCGAAGGACTGGGTCTGCAGGGCGAGAAGATCGGGGACCTCGAGAGGCTCGATGATCTTTGCGAACGAGATGCGGGAGGAGGTAGGCGAGGCGGCCAAGGTGGTCCTTCCGGTGGCCTGATCGTCGGGCTGGTGGCGCTCTGGCTTCCTTGATGCGACCTCCGGCAACGCGGGAGGAGTCATGATCGCGTCGCCTTCGGCCTACTCGAACAATCCGGCGGAGGGGATGGTCGGGTGATCAGTGTCTCGCTACGGTTGTGGGGACTGTCGGCGGGGGTAGTCCAACAGGGTGCGCGGGTGCCCCACGGATGCGGGCAGACGCGACGCGGGCGTCGGCGAGTAGTCCGTCACGACAGCTTCCGGAAGAGGACCCCCGCGTGAGATGGTCGTCCCGGGCTGGTGGCGTGGCGGCACTTCGGTGGCGGATTGCGATCAACGGTCTCGCTCGGATTACCTCGGTCGTGACGTCTGGACGACCGCGCCCGGTGGACGCGGCTGCACGGGGGCTGAGCCGTACGCGGGCTGACACCGTCGCATACCTCGAGGAGCAGTGAGCGCACGACGAAAGGACAGCCCAAACGAGCAGTGTAGCCGATGGCTGCACTGCTGGCAAGGCTGGTCGGCGGGTATGTGTCACCGCTTCGGAGATGATGGAACTCCGTCCCGGGTAAGGTCGTCAACCGGTTGCGAGGTAGTGAGCACGAGGGAACCGAGCGGACGGGTCAAGCCGCGTTCGGCGGCCCGTCCCCGCGCATGGGTGGGCCGTCCGGCCCCGTGGGGGTGCGGTGGAACTCCCCCGCCCGACCCGCCTACCCGCCGGCCTCTCGACAGGCTCCGACGATCGGCTCCACGGACGCCGTCAGCCTCGGGTCCACCGCCGGGCGGTCCGGTGCCGCCGGCGATCCGGTTGGCCGGGGAGTACGCAGTCATGTCTGTTTCCGGGCGCGGGGTTCCTCCCGGATCCGGGAGGTCCGAGAGACGGCGGAAAACCTGGAGCTGCGCCGAAGAGTCTGGAACTGGCGGGTCGGGCTGTCCTTCCCCCTGGCCTGGAGGAGGACAGCCCGACCCGTCACGGCTACCTGACGGTAACCGTAAGGTAGCCGTGAGGCAGCCGTTACTTGACGGTGACCGTGGCGCCAGCGCCCTCGAGAGCGGCCTTGGCCTTCTCCGCGGCTTCCTTGGTCGCCTTCTCCAGCACCGGCTTAGGCGCTCCGTCGACGAGGTCCTTGGCCTCCTTGAGCCCCAGGCTGGTCAGCGCGCGGACCTCCTTGATGACCTGGATCTTCTTGTCACCAACGGACTCGAGGATGACGTCGAACTCGTCCTGCTCCTCGACAGCCGGCGCGTCAGCGGCCGGCCCCGCAGCGCCCGGAACGGCAACCGCAACCGGCGCCGCCGCGGTCACACCGAAGGTGTCCTCGAACTGCTTCACGAACTCCGACAGCTCCAGCAGCGTCATTTCCTTGAACGCGTCCAGCAGCTCGTCGGTCGACAGCTTCGCCATGGTGGCGGTCCTTTCATTGGGTGAGTAGGTGGTCCGGTCGGGGCATTACGCCGTCAGCGAGCCGGAAGCGGCGCGATTGTCGCCCTTCCCGCATTACCAGGGGCCCGGAAAAACGGTCTGAAAGGGGCTACTCGGCGCTCGCCTCGGCTGGGGAGGCATCGGCCGTCGACGCCTGCGCCGCGGGCGCTTCCGCCTCCCGCTTGGCACGCAACGCCGCAGCCAGGCGAGCCGCCTGGGACAACGGCGCCGCGAACAGGCCGACCGCCTTGACCAGTGAACCGTTCAGCGCACCGGCGAGCTTGGCGAGCAGCACCTCGCGCGATTCCAGATCGGCCAGCTTGCGGATGTCGTCCGCCGACATCGCCTTGCCCTCGACGATCCCGCCCTTGACTATCAGGGCCGGATTGGCACGGGCGAAGTCACGCAGACCCTTGGCCGCTTCAACCGGATCACCGGTGACGAACGCGACCGCGGTAGGACCGACCAGCAGGTCGTCCAGGCCGTCGATGCCGGCCTGTTCGGCGGCAATCTTGGTGAGGGTGTTCTTGACCACCGCGTATTGAGTGCCTTCGCCGAGCGAACGGCGCAGTTCGGTGAGCTGGCTCACCGTCAGCCCGCGGTACTCGGTCAGTACCGCCGCGGACGCGCCCCGGAACGAGTCTGCGATCTCCGTTACCGCGGCGACCTTTTCCGGCTTCGCCATCGGGCTCCTTCATGAGGTCTGGCCAGTCGCCCGAAAGGTGCCGTAAACAACGAACGCCCCGGCGCAGGCGCACGGGGCTTGCCGACCGGAGGACGGAACAAGGGCCGACACCCGGACAACGCTCCCTCACCTGCGCGGGCCGTCCGGCGATGCCGGAACCTTCGGCCGCCCCGCAGAGGGACGACGACCAGCGGTCTTCGGTTTGGTTCTCACGTAGATGCTACACGGCCTGGAAACCGTGGACGGATCGGGAGCGTCAAGCGCACCCCGGAAGTGACACCGGGCCGACCGCAGCGCCCACCCGTCCGACAGGGGGCGCTGCGATGTCAGAAACTACGGTGTCGTGGACTGCGGCGCTGTAAAGAGCTGTAAAGAAGGTCGGCGTCGTGAAGGTCAGGCCACGGCGTCTTCGATCAGGTTGCGGGTACGACCCGGATCGACGGGAATCCCGGGGCCCATCGTTGTCGTGAAAGTGATTTTCTTCAGGTAACGGCCCTTGGCCGCGGCCGGCTTGACCCGAACGAT
>NZ_CAAAFT010000444.1:31704-34086 GCF_900634765.1 Candidatus Protofrankia californiensis
GCCCTTGGCCGCGGCCGGCTTGACCCGAACGATCTCGTCCAGTGCGACACCGTAGTTCTCGATCAGCTGTTCGTCGGTGAAGGCCGTCTTCCCGATGACGATGTGAAGGTTGCCCTGCTTGTCAACCCGGAAGTTGATCTTTCCACCCTTGATGTCGCGGACGGCCTTGGCGATGTCAAGGGTGACCGTGCCGGTCTTGGGGTTCGGCATGAGCCCGCGCGGCCCGAGGATCCGGGCGATACGGCCGACCTTGGCCATCTGGTCGGGGGTCGCGACGGTCGCGTCGAACTCCAGGAAACCCTCCTGGATCCGTTGCACGAGATCGTCGCTGCCGACGACGTCGGCACCGGCGGCGGTGGCTTCGGCCGCCTTCTCCCCGACGGCGAAAACCGCCACCCGCGGGGACTTCCCGGTACCGTGCGGCAGGTTCACGGTGCCACGGACCATCTGGTCGGCCTTGCGCGGATCCACCCCGAGGCGCAGCGCGACCTCGACGGTCGCGGCGTACTTGGTCGTGGAGGTCTCGCGGGCCAGCCGGACGGCTTCCAACGGCGTGTACAACCGATCCGCCTCGATCTTCTCGACCGCGGTCCGGTATGCCTTGCTGCGCTTCATGTGTGTCTCCTCGTGGTCATGGCGGGCCGGAGCCGATCCACTGTGCTACCCACCTCGTCCCGGTCAGTGGCCCTGCAACCTGGGCACACGCCGGTACGGGTCGGGCACGATCGGGCGCCCTCCCACAGTCGTTGCGTTCACCGCCGGTCCAGCCGTCCAAGCGGACCGGTTGTCACTCGCTGACGGTGATGCCCATCGACCGGGCGGTCCCCGTGATGATCTTCTCGGCTGCTTCCAGGGTGGTGGCGTTGAGGTCCGGCAGCTTGGTCTGGGCGATCTGGCGGATCTGCTCGGCGGTCAGGTTCGCGACCTTCGTGCGGTGCGGCACGCCACTGCCCTTCTCCACACCAGCGGCCTTGAGGATGAGCCGCGCCGCTGGCGGCGTCTTGGTGACGAAGGTGAACGAGCGGTCGTCGTACACCGTGATCTCGACCGGGACCACGTTCCCGCGCTGGGATTCGGTGGCGGCGTTGTACTGCTTGCAGAACTCCATGATGTTCACGCCGTGCTGGCCGAGCGCCGGCCCCACCGGAGGCGCCGGCGTCGCCACACCGGCATTGATCTGGAGCTTGATGATGGCGGCAATCTTCTTCTTGGGAGGCATGGTGTCGTTTCTCTCCGAGTTACTGGAGCTGGTGGGAGCGGATTCAGATCTTTGCGACCTGATTGAACTGAAGCTCGACCGGCGTCTCGCGGCCGAAGATGGACACCAGCACCTTGAGCCGCTGTGCGTCGAGGTTGATCTCGCTGATGGTCGCCGGCAAGGTCGCGAACGGACCGTCCATGACGGTCACCGACTCCCCGACCTCGAACTCCTGTACCCGGACCGTCTCGACTTTCTTCTCGCGTGGTGCCGGCGGCGCGAGAATCGAAAGGACCTCCTCCGTGCGCAGGGGCGACGGCTTGTTGGTCAGACCCACGAAGCCGGTAACCCCCGGGGTGTTACGGACCGCCGACCACGACTGGTCTGTGAGATCCATCCGTACGTAGATGTAGCCAGGATATTTCTTCTGCTGCACCAGCTGACGCTTGCCGTTCTTGATGACCGGGACCTCCTCGGTCGGAACCTCGATCTGGAAGATGTAGTCCTCCATGTTGAGGCTGGAGATCCGGGTCTCAAGGTTCGTCTTGACCTTGTTCTCATATCCGGCATACGAATGTATGACGTACCACTCGCCCGGAGCGTCCTCCAGAGCACGCCGGATGTCCCCGTCATCGTCATCGTCGTCGTCGTCGACAGCGGGTTGACTCACGTCCACCGTGTCGGCCGCGTCCGCCGTGAGATAGCCGGGGCGGGTGTCGGTACCTGTGGAGCCGTCGCCGCCCTCGCCGTCCTGCGGTAGGGCGCCGGCTTCCGTACTCGCCACCTCGTCGCGCGCCAGTGCCGCCAGCGGGTCAAGACCGTCGAGGGCCTCCCCCTGTTCGGAGGAGACGTGCTCGGGAAACTGGGACACGCGGACGTTCCTTCTCTCTATAACCGTGCTCTGCGAGCTGTGCGGGCCTCGGGGCGACATGAATCCGCGGGATTCGGTTCACATCAGCCGAAGATCGCCAACACCGCCTTGGTGAGACCGAAGTCCAACGAGGCGACGAAGGCCACCGTGACCGAACAGAACACGAGTACAACGATCACATAGGTGATCAGCTCGCTCCGGCCCGGATAGACGACCTTCCGAAGCTCCGCGACGACCTCCCGATAGAACCGCAGCGGCGTCGTACGGCGCCGGCCCGCGGGCCTGGCCGGCCGGCCGGCCCGCGGTGCCGCGT
>NZ_CAAAFT010000444.1:34111-35876 GCF_900634765.1 Candidatus Protofrankia californiensis
CACGTGTGTCGGTCGCCACTCACTCCACCTACCTGGTCGTCGGGTATCGCAGGGGCGACAGGACTCGAACCTGCAACCGCCGGTTTTGGAGACCGGTGCTCTACCAATTGAGCCACGCCCCTTTGCGCCACGGCTGTCACCGGAGCAGCAGCCGCCGAACAAGATCGAATCCGTTAAAAAGATCAATCTTGGTGACCATCAGCAGCACTACATACCGGGACGACAGCCCAAGCGCATCCACCATACTCCTACGCTGGCTCCCTCACCCCGGATCCCGGCCCCGATCGCCCAACGCCTGCCGCGCGGGCGATCCCAGAGGTCGGGATTCGGCGTCCAGCATCGAGCCGGAACCGGCGCCCGCCGGATGGCAGGCGCCGAAGGTCTTCCAGCGGATGGGCCAGATACCGGCCGAAACCGCTGCCGGACCACCCGTACACCGACCCTTGTGGTGTCCTGCGGAATCCGAACGGCCCCGGCAATGATCGGGCGGGCAACCCCTGACACGTGGCAGCATGACGGTCATGACCCGGATCTCTCACCGCGTCGGCAGCATCGCCCCTTCGGCGACGCTTGCCGTGGACGCGACCGCGAAGGCGCTGCGTGCAGCCGGCCGGGACGTGATCGGCTTTGGTGCCGGCGAACCGGACTTCCCCACGCCCGACCACGTCGTTGCAGCCGCCGAGAAGGCCTGCAGCGACCCGAAGATGCACCGATACACACCCGCCGCCGGCCTGCCCGAGCTCCGGGAGGCGGTGGCGGACAAGACCCGCCGCGATTCCGGGCTCGACGTCCCCGCCAGCGCAGTGATCATTACTAACGGCGGTAAGCAGGCGGTCTACCAGGCATTCGCCACCCTGCTCGACCCCGGTGACGAGGTGCTGCTGCCTGCTCCCTACTGGACGACGTACCCGGAGTCGATCCGTCTGGCCGGCGGTGTCCCGGTGGACGTCGTCACCACCCCTGAGCAGGGTTACCGAGTCACAGTCGAGCAGCTGGAAGCGGCCCGCACGCCCCGTACGAAGGTGCTGCTGTTCTGTTCCCCGTCCAACCCCACCGGGGCGGTCCACACCCCCGAGGAGGTCCGGGCGATCGGGCGTTGGGCGGCCGAGGCCGGCCTCTGGGTGATCGCCGACGAGATCTACGAGCATCTGGTGTACGGCGACGCCCGGTTCGCCTCCCTGCCGGTCGAGGTACCGGAGATCGCCGACCGCTGCATCGTGGTCAACGGAGTGGCCAAGACCTACGCCATGACCGGCTGGCGGGTCGGCTGGCTGATCGGTCCGGCGGACGTGGTGAAGGCCGCCACCAACCTGCAGTCCCACGCCACGTCGAACGTCTCCAACGTCGCGCAGGCCGCGGCGCTGGCGGCCGTGACCGGGCCGCTGGATGCCGTCGTGCAGATGCGCTACGCCTTTGACCGGCGACGGCTGACCATGCACCGGATGCTCTCCAACACGCCCGGGGTGGTGTGCCCGCTGCCCGACGGGGCGTTCTACTGTTACGCGTCGGTGGCTGGCGTCCTCGGGCGCACGCTGCGGGGAAAGACCCCGGCCACCTCGGCCGAGCTGGCCACGCTCATCCTTGAGGAGGCAGGTGTGGCAATCGTGCCGGGTGAGGCGTTCGGGACTCCGGGTTACGCCCGCCTGTCCTATGCACTCGGCGACGAGGACCTGGTCACGGGCGTACAGCGCCTGTCCGACCTGCTGGCCGAGGCGCACTGACCAGCGCGCAGGCAGGTACCCGCCAACCAGTCGACGGTGTGCCC
>NZ_CAAAFT010000444.1:36226-39869 GCF_900634765.1 Candidatus Protofrankia californiensis
GCTACGGCCAAGTGTCCACAAGCCACGGCCAGCGGACACACCGTCGCTACCGGATCGTCGCTACCGGATCCCTGCCCGCAGCGGTCAGGGATCCTGGTCAGGCGAGCTGGACGGTGGCCCGTGACGCCAGCAGCACCTTGCTGCCGCCCGACCGTACGGTCAGATTGACGACCACCCGGTTGTCGTCGAGCTTCTTCTCGACGACGCCGCTCACCACGAGCGTGGCACCCTCGTCGTCGTCCGGTACCGGCACCGGGGAGGAGAACCGGACGCCGTAATCGACCACGCTGCCAGGATCGCCCGCCCAGTCGGTGACGAGCCGGGCGGCCGTGGCCATGGTGTACATCCCATGAGCGATCACATCGGGCAGGCCGACGCTCTGCGCCACCCGCTCGTTCCAGTGGATCACATTGAAGTCGCCCGAGACTCCGCAGTAGTGGACAAGATCTTCCCGACGGATCCGGAATTCCCGCTCCGGAATCCGGGTACCGACCTCGACGTCGTCATAGTCAACGATGGCAGGCATGTGAGCGCCTCAGCACCCTTCCTGATCCTCGGGGCCTCCGAACGCGCAAACACCCATGGTCGCGCGCTCTTCGGCCGGTTAGGCCGCGGTTCCGCGCGAGGCCAACGACGTCCGGCCGGTCGCGACCAGCTCTCCGCCGGTCGTGACAAACTCGTACTCGCTGATCAGCAACTCGTTGCGCCCGGCGTTACGAATGTCGGTGATGGTGGCGGAGACAACGATCTCGTCACCGGCAACGACCGGCCGGCGCAGCGAATAGCGCTGTTCGCTGTGCACCACCAGCGAAAAGTCGAGGCCGAGGTCAGGGTCAAGCACCGGAACCACGGGCCGCCAGATGGCGACCGCCGTCAGGAAGGTGGGCGGCGCAACAAGATCGACATAGCCGGCCGCCTTGGCAGCCTCAAGATCGTGACAGAGGGGGCTGTCCTCATGGATCGCGATCGCGAACTGCCGGATGTGCTCGCGACCGACCAGGAACGGAGTGTCCGCGACGAACCTGCGCCCGACAAAATCCCGATTGAGCGGCATCGCATGCTCCGATCTCACCGTCCCCACGGTTGGAATTACCCTGGAGCGCCCGAGAACAGGGCACTCCAACGCGTCGACCGGACAGGGTGAGAGGTTCCAGTAGCCGACGCGACGATCACCAACAGCGAAGAGATCAATCCGACAGGCTGAACACTAACCCCATGCCTCCCTGCTGCCACGCCGACAGGCCGACGGTGACCCGACAGCATCCTGGAGGCCGCAGATACCCAGGGAGATACCCCGGGCCGGGTCAGCGGGTCTCTCGGTGTTCGGTGTGCTGCCGGCAGTTCGGGCAGAACTTGCGCAGCTCCAGGCGGTCGGGATCGTTGCGGCGGTTCTTGCGCGTGATGTAGTTGCGGTGCTTGCACACCTGACACGCCATAGTGATCTTTGGACGGACGTCGGTGGCGGCCACGGTGCTGTGCCTCTTCCTGCAGGTCGGACAAGAACGAACCAAAGCTTGGACATACAGGACGACCGGGCGCCGTCCTCGGCGGGTCGCGACCCGACCGGTAGCGGTGGCCGGATTTGAACCGGCGACACAGCGATTATGAGCCGCTTGCTCTGCCTGGCTGAGCTACACCGCCTGGGTGGACCTACCCCATCGATTGATCGAGCCGACGGAGTAGCGGCCGACAACCGGTCACCCGGCTACCGACCGGTGCCACAGAGCCCCTTTACGGAATCGAACCGTAGACCTTCTCCTTACCATGGAGACGCTCTGCCGACTGAGCTAAAGGGGCGGGTACGCGCGCCTAAGGCTACACGACAGCGCGGCATCGCGTACCGCAGGCCCGTCCGTAGTGACACTCACCCGCGGTCACCGTCGACGCCCAACGCCTAACGGCGCCCCGCAAACCGGCTTTGGGGCCACCCCGCAACCCGTCCGGCCCAGCCCCGGCAGACCCGCGCCCAGCCCGGCAGACCCGCGCACCGGCCTCGCCACGTCTGTCGACGGTCACAGCTTTCCCGGGGCTACCACGCACCCAGGCTGCGTACGCAACCCCGCATGGGACTCCGCGACCCGGCACGAATAGATCTTCGTCGCACGCCACGATCCTGCGTCGCAGAGACACTACTCCATGTCATGAAAATGGATCCGATCGTAAAGATCTGAAACTGTGAGTAACAACAAAGTCGGTTTGCGCGCCGTCTACGTAGCTGTAAGTAGTCGATACTTTGCTTAGCGTAGTAGTTGGTCGAGTAAGCCTGCCATCTGGGATCACCCGCCGGCCAGTCCACCCGAACACGCCAGGGAGCTCCCATGCACATCGCACCCGCCCGCCAGGACGACGGCGGGCCGGGCCAGGCCGTCCTGCCCACCCACCGTCGACGGACTCGCCGCCGGTGGGGTAGCACACGCACGGTTGCCACGACAGCGCTGACTCTCATCGCCTTCGCAACCGCCGGCAGCTTCCGGACGGGTCATCCAGAAGTGCAAATCATCCGCAATCAGACTATTCGTAACGTGGCCGCCACATTCGACGCGATGGCCCCGGCCGAGGGAACCACGGCCGCCGTCCCCATGACGGAGGGCACAACCGTGGCCTCATCCGGTGAGAGCGCGCCAATCGCGGTTCAGTCTGCGCAGGCAATCCCGGCTGCGTGGCCGCGAGGTATCGACATCTCGTCATGGCAGCACCCCGGCGGCGCACAGATCGGCTGGGCCGCGGTCCGCTCGTCCGGCGTCACCTTCGCCATCGTCAAGGCGACCGAGGGCATGACCTACACCAACCCGTACTTCACCACTGACCGCACCCGTGCCGTCCAGGCAGGTCTGGTGGTCGGCGCATACCACTACGCCCGGCCCGTCCTGCCGATCGCGACCGCGACCGAACAGGCTGACCGGTTCCTCACCGTCACCGGCCTCACCCGTTCCAACGGTCATATAGCCCCCATCCTCGACCTCGAGGCCCATGGGGGACTGTCAGCCGACCAACTCACCACCTGGACCCGCGCCTTCATGGAGGAGATCGAGACGAAGACCGGACGCACTCCCATCCTGTACACCTACCGGTCGTTCTGGACCGACACAATGAAGAACACCACGTCATTCTCTCGCTACCCGCTGTGGTTCGCCATCTACAACGGAGGCTCGTCCCCGGGACCCCTGCCCGGTGGCTGGCAGAAGTGGACAATGTGGCAGTTCACCTCCTCCGGGAGCCTTCCCGGCATCACCGGGAACGTCGACATGAACATCGTCTGCTGCGGTGCCGATGCGCTGTCGGCCAACGCCGACGGGCGGGTCAGCGAGATCGACCGGCGTTACGGCGCGGACCCCCGCGTGCCTTCGATGCTGGGGGCTGCCATCCGCAACGAGGAACCCGCAGGCGGGGGCGGCCGGTGGAGGCAGTTCGAGCAGGGACTGCTCTTCTGGTCGGTGGCGACCGACGTCCACGAAGTTCACGGCGGGATCAGCGCGAAATATCTGAACCTGGGCGGCAGCAACAGCTTCCTGGGACGGCCGACCAGTGACGAGGTGGACGCGGAGGCTTCGGGCAGTCGGCAGTCGGTGTTCCAGGGCGGCCGGATCTACTGGAGCAGCTCCACGGACGCCCACGAGGTCCACGGAGCGATCCTCAACTACTA
>NZ_CAAAFT010000445.1:0-3164 GCF_900634765.1 Candidatus Protofrankia californiensis
GTCATCATCATCCGTCCCTAACGTCCCTAACGTCCCTGGTATCCCTGGTATCCCTGGTATCCCGAATGTCCCGGGGAACTGGTGGTCCGGGGAGCTGGGCGTTCCCTCCTGATCCGAATCGCCTGGTCGCCCGATCGCCTGCTGTGACTACATATCACCATCGGTGGACATCGCCGGATCTCGCCTGCCCGGATATGACTTCCCGTCAAGGAGCACTCCCAGGCCGGAATGTAGACCGGGCATGTCCGGGGCACGCGCAGGCATGCGGAGGGCACACGGAGGGCATGGCCAAGTGGGCTAGCCGGCCAAGGGCAGCGCGATCATGTTCTTCCCACGCCGCCGGAGGCCTTTGGGTCCCGGGTCGCCAAGCGTCCCGCCACGCTCCAGGGAGGATTCAATGGAACCGGCACGGTCAGTACGCACCGGCGGATGGCTGGTGTTCGCCACGATCATCATCTTCATCGCGGGCTTCCACAATCTCATCTATGGAATTGCCGCTCTCGACAACTACGCGTACCTTGTCGGCGAAAACGGTACGATCATCTACCAGGACCTGAACTTCTGGGGCTGGCTGCTGATAGCCATGGGCGTCGTCGAGATCGCCGTCGCCGCGGGTCTGCTCACGGGCAAGCAGTGGGCCCGCTGGGCGGCAATCGCAATCTGTGTGATCAACGCGGTCGCGCACCTGGCCTTCCTCGCGGTCTTCCCAGTGTGGGCAGTCGTCGTCATCGCGCTCGACGTACTCGTGATCTATGCGCTGACCAGGTACGACGCGCCGTTGCGCGGCTCCTACGAGCCCTATCCCGAAACCGGCCGGATCGAGACCCCCACGGACCGACCGGAATACACCGGACCTTCCCGGTCCACCGCGGGAAGCACCCGGCCCGGCCCTGATGTGCCAACTCGCTGAACACCGGGGAGCGAACAGCAGGAGCTCGACGACGGCGGCGTTCCGGCCCTCTTTCAGAGGGTTGGACGCCGGCGTCGATCGCTCACGTCCGGCCGCGGAAAGGCGGTTCGCCACGTCATGAGATTCGCTCTGTCAGGAAAAAGAAGGACGCTGGAAAGGAAGGTGTCGGAAAGGAGAAAATTGCGCGGAAGGACCGTTGTTCTCGGTCAGGAACGACAGCAGCGCCATATGAATGCCGACAGGTGGGCCGCGGCGAACGCTTCCGCGTCCCAGGTTTCGTCCAAGGCGGACGCAACGTCACGCCAGGCATAGGCGGATGCCGATCGCCCGTCGGTAAGCGCGAGGCGCCGCACCTCGTACTCATCGCCTTCGAAGACGTCGAGAACGGTCCGCTCCCGCAGAGTGAGATCTGACAGTACGCGTCCGGCCACCACCGCCGTTGTCACGGCGTCCGGAACCAGACCGGGATAGACCCGACCGGGCAGCGCCGCCGCCCGCCAACCGGCAACCGCGGCCGGCTGCGAACACGGCCGCCGGCCGAGCAGGGCGTGGGCAACCTCCGCAAAGCACAGGGTGCCGTAGACGAACAGCAACGGCATGGCAACAGGCCTCAGGGACTTGAGGATGGCGACAGTGGCGACAGGGCTCAGGCGACGGCGTCCAGCTCGGCACGGGTGAGGACCGCACGCAGGGTGAGACCGAGCGCGGCAAGGCTGTCCCGGCCACCCTCCTGACGGTCGATCACACACAGGACGTCCTCGACGATCGCACCCTGCTCCCACAGGACCCGGGCCGCTTCCACAACGGCGCCGCCGCTGGTCACCACGTCCTCCACGAGGACGACCCGCAGGCCCTCGACATCTCCGCCCTCGGCGGTGCGGCAGGTGCCGTACTCCTTGGCCTTCTTGCGGACGAACCGAGCCGGCCGTCCCGTACGCTGGGACAGCAACGTGACCAGCGGGATTCCGCCGAGCTCGAGACCGGCCAGCACGTCAACGTCCACGGGCAGCAACGGTCGCATCGCGTCGACGATGTCGGCGAGCAGCACCGGGTCGGCCTCGAACAGGTACTTGTCGAAGTACTCGCCGCTGGTCCGACCGGAGCGCAGCAGAAACTGACCGGTCAGATGGGACGCAGCCCGGACGCGGGCGGCAAGCGTGCCGATGTCACCCATGCCTGCGGACTCTAATACAGCCCGACGCCTGTACCAGGGGTGGAAACAGACGTCCGTACCGGAACGACGTCCTTACCACGACGGTAAAGAAGCCCTCGTTCACGGTGCCGCCGTGGTCGGCTACCGGATACCCACCTGAAGGTCCACCGTGCGCCCGTCGGGATCCTGCAGAACATGACGGCCGGGCGGCAGCGGGGGATCAGTCGTACCCGGATCCACCGTGAGGCCCAGCCGCAGACGGCCGGTCGGCACTCCCGATCGAGCGGGGTACAGCTCCAGCACGCTGCCGTCCGCGAGGGTCGCGGCCAGATGCTCGGGCCCCGACCCGTGACGTTCCCGCGTGAACCGCAGCCCAAGCCGTCCGTAGAACTCCCCGCAGGCATCAAGGTCAGCGGTGTAGACCACCAGAAGATTAATCGTGAACGTCACCATCACCACATTTTCACGCCCAGCCGGAGAACAACGCTGGCCACCGTCCGGTCACATATCCGGCCGAGATTGCCCCGGTCTGGCTCACCGGGGGCGGACGGCACGCGGGCCGGCCGGAGGCGTACAGGCAGGGTGATGGTCGCATCATGGGTGGATGAGCACGGATGTGACGATGCCGCCCTACGCCGTCCGTCAGCGCGTCGAGCGCACTGCCCCAGCGGTCCGCGCCGCGCTCAACCCCGCCCGCCGCGCCGAGTTCGAGGCCGAATTCCACGCCGCCATCGTCGCCGCGGACGACGCCATCGACCTGGCCCCGCTACAGCGGGTCGTCGACCGCTGGTGGCCCCAGGCCGTGCTGTGCGCCAACCCCGAGATCCAGGCCGGTGTCGACGTCGACCGTGCCCGTATCGCCGCCGGTGACCCGACCGTGTTCGGCGAGACCACGACCTAAATCAAGGCGGCGCTGCGTCTCGATAGCGACTGATGATCGCGTGCATGCGCTGTGCACGCGCAGTCAGCGATGACCGGGATAAGCCGCGAACAACCGTGCAGACGACAGCGGCCCCGTCGATACGCGACGGGAGTGCTGACCTGGGGTTCCAGGATGGTGCGGGGGTGGTGGCAGGTGTTGGGTTCGAACCAACGTAGGCT
>NZ_CAAAFT010000446.1:0-7847 GCF_900634765.1 Candidatus Protofrankia californiensis
ACGGGAGCGTCGGCAGCGTGGTCAGGTGAGTCCATCCTGCTCACTGCGAGTACCGAGGAACGGGTCAAGGCGGTGCTGGACGTGCTGCAGGAGAAGTGGGTCAAGCGCGGCATCTCGCTCAAGGCCCTGCAGCATGACGAGCCCACGCAGGCCGGCAAGGAACACAAGCTGGTCGTGACCGTCCAGCAGGGCATCGCCGACGACAAGGCCAAGGCGATCTCCAAGAAGATCCGGACTGACGGCCCGAAAGGCATCCAGGCCCAGATCCAGGGAGACCAGCTCCGCGTCACCGGCAAGAAGCGGGACGACCTCCAGCGGGTTATCCAGATGCTCAAGGAGGCCGACTTCGGGCTGCCTCTCCAGTTCGTCAATTACCGCTAGTATCGTCAGCGGACCGGCCAGGTACTCACACGTCCTGTTTCGATTAAGAGGTTCTGATCAAGAGATTGAGTGCGAAAACGGCTGCTGTCACGACCGTCCACTCCCTCACTTTCATGATTCGACGATATTTGATCATGAATTCTTGGTCGACTTCGAAATGGATCTGCGCTGCTTGACCGACGCTCCACGAGCGGATGTCCCGCCAGGGCGGACGCCGGACCGGTGGCGTCAGGCCCGGCCACAGGTACTGGACGGGTACCGGAAGCAATGGGTACGCCGACGGCCGACCCAGGCGGTCGGCGCAGCAGCGTAGCCGCTTCCCTCCCAGTCGGCCAAAGGACCAAAGGGCCGGGATCATGCTTCTCCCGTCGGCGGAGGCCCAGGTCCCCGGGTCGCTGCCGGGCGCAGGGTTGGCCCGGCCGCCCGGAACATATTCCGCAAAAAGGGTGCACCCCGCCCGATGGGGGGTTTCGGGCGGGGTGCCGCACGGCGAGGCCTGGGGGTTTGCCCCGCCGCGAGTCTGAGGTTCCGCGGCTGCGAGGTCTGAGCCTGAGGTTCTGGGCCTGCGGCTCAGGCCTTTTCAGAATACGACTTCCTCGCGAGGATTCAACGGTAAGGGTCGATCCGGGCCATCCCCTCCAGCCGCTCGATCCGGCGCTCCATCGGCGGGTGTGTGCTGAACATCTGGCCGACGCCACCACCCCGGAACGGATTGGCAATCATGAGCGCGGACACGGGCGCCAACTGGGAGCTCTGCGGCAACGGCCGGGCAGTCGCGGCGACCTGAAGCTTGCGCAGCGCGAGCGCAAGGCCCAGGGGGTCGCCGGTCAACGTGGCGCCGGAGGAATCGGCCTGGTACTCCCGGGCCCGGCTGATGGCGAGCTGGATGATCGCCGCCGCGATCGGCCCCAGCACGATGAACAGCATGATCTCCAGGATGCCCGGACCGTCGTCGTCGTCCCCGCGGCCTATCCCGAAGATGGCCGCGAACTGGGCGAAGTGCGCCAGGTAGACGATGACGCTCGCGAGCGCGCCGGCGACGGAGGCGATGAGGATGTCCCGGTTGTGGACGTGGCTGAGCTCATGGCCCAGGACCCCGCGCAGCTCACGGTCATCCATGATTTCCAGGATTCCCGCGGTGCAGCACACCGCGGCGTTGCGCGGGTTACGGCCGGTCGCGAATGCGTTGGGCGCCGCGGTCGGGCTGATGTAGAGCCGCGGCATCGGCATCCGCGCCCGGGTCGCGAGCTCGTGGACGATCGCGTACAGACGTGGCTGTTGGATCTGGCTGACGGGATAAGCCCGCATCGCGCGCAGGGCCAGCTTGTCCGAAAAGAAGTATGAGACCCCGTTGATACCGAGGGCGACAATGAGAGCGATTAGCAGGCCACGGCTCCCGAACAGGGAACCGACAAACAGAATCACCGCGGACAGTACGCCCAGCAGGACGGCGGTCTTGAGCCCGTTGAGGTAGCGGTGGGACATGGCGTCGGTGTCCTGTCGTCTCGAGGGTTGCGCCTGTAGCAACGCCCGGATCGACCGGGAGCGTTCCCGCCCCATATAGTCACCTATTGCAACAGCATACTCACTCGATGACTTAGGCTCCGCTGATCCAGCGGGGATCCCCATCAGTGATCCCTACCGGCGATCCTCGGCCGGACCGTTGACCAGGGCCCCTATCCGCCGGCTGTGCCGAGAACGTCCCGGATGCCCGCGGCCAGTTCGACACCGGCCAGTCCCGCCCGCTCGAGCTGGTCGACGGTGAGGGCCGCCAGGGCCGCATACACCGACGCCACCCTCTGATCAAGCGCCGCGAGGGCACCCAGATGCGCCCGCACGGTCTCGGCGTCCCCGCGCCGGACCGGACCGGTCAGCGCCGCCGGACCACGCTCAAGGGCGTTGCGCAGCGACTGCTCCAGCAGCGGCGCGACAGCGTCCGCCGGCTGCCCGACGCCGAGGGTTTCCAGCAGCTCGAGGGTGGCTGTGACCAGCGTCGCCAAGTAGTTGGCTCCCAGGACGACGGCGGCGTGGTAGGCCGTCCGTGCCTGCTCAGGCACCGAAACGACCCGGCCGCCGACAGCGGTCACGAGCGCGTTGACGACCGGCTGCGCGCCCGGGTCGGCAGTCACCCCGAACCCGGCTCCCGCCAGCCGGCCCGCGTCGTCGGCGGCACCGCTCAACGTCATGATCGGATGTACTGCCGCACGGAACGCCCCACAGGCGAGAACGGGATGCAGGACGTCCGTACCGTGCCGTCCGCTGGCATGCACGACAACCTGCCCTGCCCGCAGGGCACCGGCACTCGCGATGCCGCCGGCGACGTCCCGAATCACATCATCGGAAACTGTGAGAATAACCACATCGGATGCTTCGGCCACCGCCGCTGGCGTCCCGACCGACGCTGCTGGGAAGCGAACACGAGCACGCTCCAATGCTGTGACGGAGCGCGCGTGCACCGCCACCACCGGATAGCCGGCGTCCGACAGCGCCGTCCCGAGCGCGCTCCCCGCCCGTCCGAGGCCGACGATCCCGACTCGCGGCTTCCCTCCCGCGCACGCCGTCCGGACCACAGGTCGTTGCGCGGCGGCGTCGACGCCTTTGGCAGCACCCGCGTCCCCGGCCACCAGGCCATGGTCTCACCGGAGGTCCTGCCCAACCCCACCGGCTGTAAGGTCCCCACCGGCCGTACGCCTCTTCGTCCCTACCGGCCGTAAAGCCCCCACCAGCCGCAAGGTCCCCACCGGCTGTAAGCCTCTTCGTCCCCATCGGCCGCGGGACTCTTTCTCCGCGCGTTCCCCACACGACCGGCACGGCACGGACTCCTGATAGCATTCAGGAAGCTGGCGGACACATCTGATCACGCAATGTTTACGCAATGTTTGCGGATATTCTGGTGAGAACCCTCGCTTTTTACCGCATGCGCCGGAAGATGCCCGCGCGTTTACCGCCGGTCCCCACTCGACGGCCGGCGAGCCGCTCCGGTCAGCACGTGTCATATTCATCACACAGACCTGACCCCGTCGGGACGTTGCGCCCACGCCAATAGTCCGACCGGTACGCTCAAGTGGTACCCGAGGAGGTCACACAACGTGTCAGGCCAGGTCAGGGACCGTCAAATCCATCGACTCGACCGGGTTGTCATCCGGTTCGCCGGTGACTCAGGCGACGGGATGCAGCTCACCGGGGAGCAGTTCACCAGCGAGACAGCGGCATTCGGCAACGACTTGTCCACCCTGCCGGACTTTCCGGCGGAAATCCGCGCCCCAGCCGGCACACCGGCCGGCGTGTCAGGATTTCAGCTGCATTTCTCCGATCACGATATTCTGACGCCCGGGGACGCCCCGAACATGCTGGTGGCGATGAATCCGGCAGCGCTGAAATCGAATCTGAAGGACCTGCCGAACGGCGCCGACCTCGTCATCAACACCGATGCCTTCACCGGCGCCAACCTGAAAAAGGCCGGATATTCCTCCGACCCTCTCACCGACGGCACGCTGGACGAGTACCGAGTGCACCGGGTGCCCCTGTCGTCGATGACCATCGAAGCGGTGAACGCGCTGGAGAGCAGCGCCGGAACCGTCAACAAGAAAGAGGCCGAGCGGGCAAAGAACATGTTCGCCCTCGGCCTCATGAGCTGGCTCTACCAGCGGCCCACCGACGGCGTCGTCGCATTTCTTGAGAAGAAGTTCGCAAAACGCCCCGAGATCGCCGCCGCGAACATCGCGGCGCTGCGCGCCGGCTACAACTACGGTGAGACGACCGAGACCTTCGCCGTCGTCTACGAGGTTGCGCCGGCCCGGATGAAGCCGGGCAAATACCGTCGCGTCTCCGGGAACCTCGCGCTGTCCTACGGGCTGATCGCCGCTGCCGAGCTCACCGAACTGCCGCTGTTCCTGGGCTCCTACCCGATCACCCCGGCCTCCGACATCCTGCACGAGCTGAGCAAGCACAAGCGCTTCGGGGTGCGGACCTTCCAGGCCGAGGACGAGATCGCCGGTGTCGGTGCCGCCCTCGGAGCCTCCTTCGGCGGTTCGCTCGGTGTCACCACGACGTCAGGACCTGGCCTGGCCCTGAAGACCGAGACCATCGGCCTCGCGGTGGCCCTCGAGCTCCCGCTGGTCGTCGTCGACATCCAGCGGGGTGGACCGTCCACCGGGCTGCCGACCAAGACCGAGCAGGCAGACCTCAGCATGGCCGTGTACGGCCGTAACGGCGAGGCGCCGCTGCCCGTCATCGCCCCCCGCTCCCCGGCGGACTGTTTCGACGCCGCCATCGAGGCTGTACGCTTGGCGACGAAGTACCGGACACCCGTCATCCTGCTGTCGGACGGCTATCTCGCCAACGGGTCCGAACCGTGGCTGCTGCCTGACCGGGCCGACCTGCCCGACCTTCAGGTGGCGTTCGCGACCGGGCCGAACCACACCGGCGACAACGGTCCGGAGTTCTGGCCGTACCTTCGCGACAGCGAGACGCTCGCCCGGCCGTGGGCAGTGCCCGGCACCCCCGGGCTGGAGCACCGCATCGGCGGTCTGGAAAAGGCCGACGGCTCCGGTGGCATCTCCTACGACCCGGCGAACCACGACCGCATGGTGCGCCTGCGCCAGGCGAAGATCGAGGGTATCGCGCGCGACATCGCAGCCCTTGAGGTGGACGATCCCTCCGGTCAGGCTCGGGTGCTCGTCCTCGGCTGGGGTTCGACCTACGGGCCGATCGCGGCCGGATGCCGGCGCGTCCGCGCGAAGGGCCTGCATGTCGCCCACGCACACCTGCGCCACCTTTTCCCATTTCCCGAGAACACCGGCGAAGTGCTGCGCGCCTATGACAAGGTCCTCGTTCCCGAGATGAACCTCGGTCAGCTCAGGGCCATGGTCCGAGCGGAATTCCTGGTCGACGCCATCGGCTACAACCAGGTCCGCGGGCTTCCGTTCAAGGCCGCCGAACTGGCGGGTGTCCTGGAGGACGTGATTAACCAGTGACCGTCACGACGAACCAGGCCGGTATCACCAACCGGCTACTCGATCTCATCCCCGTCGCGGACCGACCGCAGACCCGCAAGGATTTCACCTCCGACCAGGAGGTGCGCTGGTGCCCCGGTTGCGGTGATTACGCCATCCTGGCCACCGTCCAGGGATTCCTGCCGGAGCTCGGGATCGCCCGCGAGAACATTGCGTTCATCTCCGGCATCGGCTGTTCCTCCCGTTTTCCGTACTACCTGAAGACCTATGGGATGCACTCCATCCACGGTCGGGCCCCGGCCATCGCCACCGGTCTCGCGGTCTCGCGGCCGGACCTGTCGGTCTGGGTTGTCACCGGAGACGGTGACGCACTGTCAATCGGTGGCAACCACCTGCTCCACGCGCTCCGCCGCAACGTCAACATCAAGATTCTGATGTTCAACAACCAGATCTACGGGTTGACCAAGGGGCAGTACTCACCCACATCAGAAGTGGGAAAAATCACAAAGTCGACCCCATACGGCTCGCTGGACCGGCCTTACAACCCGATCTCGCTGGTGCTCGGCGCCGAGGCGTCCTTCGTCGCCCGGTCGATCGACTCCGAACGCGCGCACCTGACCTCGGTGCTGCGTGCGGCCGCCGCCCACCCCGGCTCGGCCTTCGTGGAAATCTTCCAGAACTGCAACATCTTCAACGACGGAGCGTTCGACAGCCTGAAGGACCGCTCGTCCAAGGACGACGCGACCCTGCGTCTCAACCACGGCGAGCCGCTGGTGTTCGGCGCGGAGAGCGACAAGGGCATCCGCCGTGGCCCCACGGGCGAGCTGGAGGTGTGCGCCGCGACCGATGACGGCGTCCTGGTCCACGACGTCCACGCGACCGAGCCGAGCCTGGCGTTCGCGCTGTCGCGGGTCACCGGCAGCTCCACCGGAGTCACGCCGATCGGGGTCTTCCGGGACGTGGACGTCCCCACCTATGACGAGCAGCTCAACAGCCAGATCGCCGACGCACAGACCCGCCAGGGCGAAGGTGACCTGATGCAGCTGCTGGGCAGCGGCGACACCTGGACGGTTTCCTAGGACGCCGGTCGATTCCCAGCGGGGCCGAAGAGCGCGCGATCGTGGTTTCTCGCGCGCTCGCAGGCCCCGGGAGCCCAGCCGGCCGAATAGCACGTGACCGTGGTTTTGCGCACACTCGGAGACTTCAGGGAACTCAGCGGGCCGAAGATTGCGTAGCCATGATTTTTCGCGTCCGGGTCGCCTGAAGGTCGCTCTGCGGTCCGAATAGCACCTTTGATGAAGCGTTGTCTGCATATAGTCGGAATATCTGCGACTCGTACGTTAGGATCCGTACCACGTCTGGCATCCCGAATCCGCCTTTCTGGATCTCCGTACCGGTCGGGCGGGTGCTGGGGCTCGGGGGCTACCGTGAGCTACCGATCCGGAGGAACAATGCAGGACAGATCGTTCCATTGCCGGCAGACCCGACGGACTTCTCCCCGGGTATCACTTCCCGCGGCAGGCGAGGTGGGCCGTGGGTAACCATTCCGCCGGCCGGCACTCACGGAAGCAGGCGGCAGCCGACCCACACCGAACCGGTTTCGACCGTGCGTCCGCAGTCACCAGCGCGCCGAGCAGCAGACAGGCGGCTGTCAGCGGAATGGTCTCCGACAGCTCCACGGTGATCGAACCCGTCAGATCGCCACGAATCTTCCGGAAACGCGACGCCCGTCCGAAATCGCAACCGGTCACACCGACGTTCCCCGAACCGGTGCCGTCACGGCCGGGAGCGATGTTCATCCCCCGTCAGCAGCTGAGGAACTCCGGCGAACTGGACACGCTGAGCGGGCCGATCCCGTTCAGCGCCTCGGCGCGGCGCAGCGACTGGACCACGGGGCGCACCACGTCCGGCGTCCAGGGGATCGGGGGGCGTGAGGAGCGGACGGCGATCCGCTCCGTGGGACGAGCGACGGGCACACCGGTGCCGGAGGCATTCGGCTCCGGTACCGGCGGAACGCAGTCGGATGACAGGCGCTCGCCTGGCACCCGCCGTGGCGCACATCGGGACGTCGCCGCCAGGCAGGGTCGCAGCCGCTTAGTCGTCACGGGTACCGCTTCCATCGCCGGGATCTCCGCCCTGCTGACCGGCATGGCCCTGGCCAGCAGCCATGATGAGCAAACCGTCGAGCTCGGGGCAGCCGCCACGGCACCGTCCGTCGGGCTGGGGGACACACCGTCGGCTTTCAGGCCGACGACTATCAGGACTCCTCGTGACGCTCACAGGCCGTGGGCACGGCTGGCTGCTCCGCCGCAGACCGCCGCCACGCCCAACCCGGGCATCCCTGAAACAGGCTCCACCGGGAACGATCTACTCTGGGCAGCCGGTGTTCTCGACTCCACCGGGATGGATCTCCCGCAGGCTTCCAGCACCTACCCCGGCACCACCACCGGTGGGATCGACCCGCCGGCCCGCCCGCTCGCGCCGTCGACACAACCCGGCGTCGATCAGCCG
>NZ_CAAAFT010000446.1:7990-14652 GCF_900634765.1 Candidatus Protofrankia californiensis
ACACAACCCGGCGTCGATCAGCCGCTGTCCACGGGCGGGACGGCAGCGGAGCCGGTCGACAACGGTCAGGTTGGCGAACCGGCCGGTGAACCGAGCGTGACAACGCCGAGGGAACCCGGGGCAGGCCGGACGCCATCAGCGGAGGTGCCTGCCAGCACCTCGGCAACCACCACCCCGCCAGCGACCCCGCTACCGGCCCCGTCGGCGACCGGCGGGGGCAGCGCGCCAGCCAGGCAGTTGCCGGAGAATGCCGCGGCTGCAGGCGCGGCAAGCTCGGGCACGGCCGCTGCGCCGGCTGCCCCGGAGTCCTCCGCCGGAGAGGCCGGGGCAGCCACCGACAATCCCACCAAGCTGGTCGAGTTCTACGATCCCCCACCGGTCTCGCCACTGAGCAGGTAGCAGATAGCAGATAGGGACGGACCGGGAAAACAGCTCAGGTGCACACGGAGTAGGAGCTGTGCGGCTCCCAGGGCCTGTCTGATGGATAGTTGAAGATTCACCAGACAGGCCCTGGCACCGGTTATCCGGTGCGATCGATCACGTAGTCGGCGAGCGCCTCCAGCGTGGTCCTGGCTGGACCTTTCTCCAACGAGGTCAGGCAGTTGCGCGCCTGCCCCGCCCAGCGCGCCACCTCACGACGGGCACGTCCCATGGCCGGGTGACCGCGCAGCAGGTCCAGCGCCTCGGCGAGCGCTCCTTCCACGGCGAAGCCGTCCCGCATGAGGCTGCGCAGCCGAGCTGCGGCGGCATCGTCCTCCTGGAGCGCGTAGAGCACCGGCAGCGTGGGAATTCCCTCGAGCAGATCGGTGCCGGGTGTCTTACCGGATGCGGACGGGTCGGAGGCGACGTCAATGAGATCGTCGGAAAGCTGGAAGGCCACCCCGAACCGTTCACCGAAAGTGGCAAGGGTGTCCACGGTGAAGGGATCGGCACCGGCGAGCATCGCACCGAGCCGGCCTGACGTGGCAATCAGTGACGCGGTCTTTTCGCTGATCACACGAAGGTAGTGGTCGACGGGGTCCTGTCCCGGCACCGGCCCGACGGTTTCCCGGATCTGGCCCTCGCACAGGGTCGCGATCGTGCGGGCCAGGATGCGGGTGGCCTCCGGCCCCAGATCGGCGGTGATGTCCGAGGCCCGCGCGAACAGGAAGTCGCCGGTGAGGATCGCGATCGTGTTGGTCCATCGGACGTTCGCCGAGGCCGCTCCCCGTCGCAACAGCGCTTCGTCCATGACGTCGTCGTGGTACAGCGTCGACAGATGGGTGAGTTCGATCGCCACCGCGGCCGGCAGCACGCCGATGGCGTCCGGGTCGCCGAAATGGGCCGCGAGCAGCACGACCATCGGTCGAAAGCGCTTGCCACCGGCGTCCACGAGATGCCGGGACGTCTCGGTGACGAACGGCACGTTGCTACGGACGGTGTCGCGCAGCATCCGTTCGACCTCGTCGAGGCCACGGCGAATAGCCTGCTCCAGATCAGGGTCGGCCCTGATCCCCGCAAGATCCAGCCCCGTTGTGCTCATGTAGGTTCCTTGGGGCCTCCGAGCGCGCGAAACAACCATGATCGCGCACTCTTCGGCCAGCTAGGCGTCAGCGTACGAAGCCGGACGTGGCCGCGGTACCGGCAAGCTCGAGTAGAGGCTGTGGCGCAACTCCCAGCAGGAGCGTCATGATCGCGCCGATACCGACAGCCGCATAGGTAAGTGTCGGACGAGTGACAATTATGGGGCCGTCCGCACCCGGTTCCTGGAAGAACATCAGAACGATCACCCGAACGTAGAAGAAGGCGGCGATCGCGCTGGTGATCAGCGCGACGACCACCAACGGAGTCGCGTCACCGGCGACAGCAGCCTGGAAGACGGCGAACTTCCCGGTGAATCCGCTGGTGAGCGGGATGCCGGCAAGCGCGAGGAGCAGGAAGGCGAAGATGCCCGCGAGCACCGGGGACCGCCGCCCGAGCCCCTGCCACTGGGACAGGTCGCTCGCCTCGCCGTCCCCGGTACGGACCATGGTGACCAGGCCGAACGCGGCGATCGTCGTGAAGCCGTAGGCGACCAGGTAGAACAGTGATCCGCTCAGCCCGTCGCTGTTGGCCGCGGCGAGGCCGGTGAGCAGGAAGCCGGCATGAGCGACTGCCGAGTAGGCCAGCATCCGCTTGATGTCGCGCTGGGTCAGCGCCAGCACCGCACCGACGACCATGGTCAGGATCGCGATGATCCAGACCATCGGCCGCCAGTCCCAGCGCAACCCGCCGAAGGACACGTAGAACACCCGCAGCAGCGCACCGAACGCCGCCACCTTCGTACCCGCGGCCATGAAAGCCGTGATCGGGGTCGGTGCGCCCTGGTAGACGTCCGGTGTCCAGGAGTGGAACGGCGCAGCACCGATCTTGAAGAACAGGCCGACGCCGAGCAGGGCCATGCCCAGGTAGAGGTAGGTGTCGTTCGCGCCGACCATACCCGCGGCATCGGCGATCCGGCCGAGGTTGACGCTGCCGGCATAACCGTAGATAAAAGCCAGGCCGTAGATAAAGAATGCTGACGAGAAGGAGCCGAGCAGGAAATACTTCATCGCCGCCTCCTGCGACAGCAGGCGACGGCGGCGGGCCAGGCCGGCGAGCAGGTACAGCGGCAGGGACAGGATCTCCAACGCGACGAACATGATCAGAAGCGTGTTCGAGGAGACGAACAGCAGCATCCCGGCCACCGAGAACGCCATGAGCGGGTACACCTCGGTCTGTACCCCGGCGGAGGAGCGTTGGGCGGTCGCCCCCGGCGATCCCGGTGTGATCGCCGCCGACGCCACGATCGCGCCGCCGGAGGAATCCAGCCGCCGCTCGGCGACCAGTAGCACCGCGAGCAGGGCGAACGCCAGGATGGCGCCTTCCATGAACAGCGTGGGGCCGTCGATAGCCAGCGACCCCGCCGCCAGCACCTGTCGTCGGGTGTGCAGCAGGACGACCGCCACGAACGCGGCCGCGAACCCCGCCGCGGCCAGCAACGGCTGGATCCCCCGACGGGCCTTGGCCGGCGCGAACGCGTCGATGAGAACACCCGCCAGCGCCACCCCGAAGACGATGATGATCGGGCTCAGCGCGCTGTACTGGATCGCCGGGACGTCGATCGTCCCCTGTGTGCTCTGGGCCAGGATGTGCTGGGCCAGCGCGTCCTGACCGGCGATGGCGGATGCTGTGGCACTCACGAGTGGCCTCCGGGCTGGCTTGCGTTCACGGGGGCGGTTGGTGCGGGATCGGTATGCCCGGCGTCTTCGAACGTGGCCGTGACGGTCGGCCGGATGATGTCGATGAGCGGCTTCGGGTAGACACCGAGAGCGACGATCAGGGCGACCACCGGTGCAACCACGATCTTCTCCCGGACGCTGAGGTCGAGCACCCCACGAGCATCCTCATCTACCAGCGGACCTGTCATCGTCCGCTGGTAGAGGTAGAGGATGTAGATCGCGGCGAGCACCATGCCGCAGGTGGCCACGATGGCCAGTGCCCGGTACTGGGTGAACGTCCCGACCAGCACCAGGAACTCGCTGACGAAGCTGTTCAGGCCGGGCAGCGCCAACGACGACAGACCCGCGACAAGGAAGACACCGGCCAGTACCGGTGTGACCTGCGCCATGCCGCCGTAGGCACCCACGTCCCGGCTACCGCGCCGGGCCACCAGGAAGCCGACGACGAGGAAGAGCAGACCCGTCGAGAGCCCGTGGTTGACCATGTAGAGGACGGCGCCGGTCCCCGCCTGCGACGTCAACGCGAAGGTTCCCATCGCGATGAAGCCGAAGTGGGCCAGCGAGGTGTACGCCACCAGGCGTTTCATGTCCCGCTGGCCGATGGCGAGCAGCGCGCCGTAGAAGATTCCGATCACCGCCAACGCGAGCACCATGGGCGCGAAGTAGGACGAGGCGTCCGGGAACAGCGGGATGCAGTACCGGATCAGCCCGAAGGTCCCGACCTTGTCCAGGACGCCCACCAGCAGGATCGCGCCGCCTGTCGGCGACTGCGCGCCCGCGTCCGGCAGCCACGTGTGGAAGGGGAACAGCGGTGCCTTGATGGCGAAGGCAATGAAAAAGCCCAGGAAGAGCAGCTTCTGGACACCAGGTGTGATGTCCATCTGGCGGAGAGTGGCGAAATCGAAGGTGCCGGTGCCGAGCTGATCGGCTGAGACAACGTACAGACCGATCACCGCGGCGAGCATGAGCAGCCCACCGAACAGGCTGTACAGCAGGAACTTCACTGCCGCGTAGGACCGCTGCGCCTGCTCCTTCGCCAGCCCGTAGCTCCCGATCAGGAAGTACATCGGGATCAGCATCGCCTCGAAGAAGACGTAGAACAGGAAGACGTCGGTGGCGGCGAACACACCGATCATCCCCGCCTCGAGCGCGAGCAACAGAGCGAAGAACGCCGGGACGCTACGCCTGCCCGCAACGGACGCACCGGGCTGGCCGGCGTCGCTGACCTCGTCCCAGGAGGCGAGGACGACGACCGGCACCAGCAGCGTCGCGAGCAGGATCAGCACCAGCGAGATCCCGTCGGCTCCCACCGAGTAGGACACGCCGAACTGCTTGATCCAGGAATACTTCTGGGCGAACTGGAACCCGGCCCGCGACGGCTCGTACGCGATGGTCGCGAGCAGCGCCAGCACGAACTCCACGAGCGTGACCGCCAGGGTGATCTGCTTGGCCAGCGTGCCCAGCCGCCGCGGAACAGCCGCGACGACGACCGCCGCGGCAGCCGGGAGAACGAGCAGGAGTGTCAACCACGGAAAACTGTTCACGTCATCCGACCCTTGCCACCAGCAGAGCCGCAACCACGAGGACGGCACCTCCCAACATCGACAGCGCATAGGAGCGGACGAACCCGGTCTGGGCGCGGCGCAGCCGTCCGGACAGACCGCCTATCCCGGCGGCGGTGCCCCGGACCACCCCGTCCACCCCGACCGTGTCCAGCCAGACCAGAAAGCGGGTGAGGTACTGACCCGGACGCATGAACACGGTCTCGTTGAACGTGTTGGCATAAAGATCGTTCCGCGCGGCCACGGTGACCAGCCCGACCTCGGAATCCGGGCGGGCGACGGCATCCACCGGACGGAGCTGGTAGCGCAGATAGGCGCCGGCGAAACCACCGGCGGCAACCAGCAGGGTCAGTGCCGTGACCACTGCCGGGGAGATCGTGTGGACGCCTTCCTCGGCGCTCTCACCGAGCACCGGTGCCAGCCAGTGCTGCATGGAACCGCCAAGGACGAACAGCCCACCAGCGAACACCGAGCCCACAGCCAACACCGCCATCGGCCCGGTCATCACACTCGGGGACTCGTGGGGATGCTTGGCCTGCGGGCCCGAGGTCGACCAGCGGCGTTCACCGTGGAAGGTCATGAAGAACAGCCGGGTCATGTAGAAGGCGGTGATACCCGCGCCGAGCAGCGCGATCGACCCCAGCAGGTATCCGCTGGTACCGCCCTTGTCGAAGGCGACCTCAATGATCTTGTCCTTGGTGAAGAACCCGGACAGCGGGGGCAGGCCGATGATGGCCAGATAGCCGAGGCCGAAAGTGACCCAGGTGATCGGCATCAACCGCCACAGGCCACCGTATTTTCGCATGTCCTGCTCGTCGTCCATCGCATGGATCACCGAGCCGGATCCGAGGAACAGGCCGGCCTTGAAGAAACCGTGCGCCAGCAGGTGCATGATACCGAGCGCGTAACCCGCCGGGCCGAGACCCACCGCAAGGAACATGTACCCGATCTGGCTCACCGTCGAGTAGGCGAGGACCTTCTTGATGTCGTCGTAGGCACAGCCGATGACACAGCCGATCAGGATCGTGACGGCGCCGATGATGACGACCACCGTCCGGGCGGCCTGGGTTTCGGTGAAGATCGGGCTGGCGCGGGCGATGAGATAGACCCCGGCGGTCACCATGGTGGCGGCGTGGATGAGCGCGGAAATCGGGGTCGGGCCCTCCATCGCGTCCGGCAACCACGCCTGCAATGGGAACTGGCCGGACTTTCCGCAGGCGCCGAGCAGCAGCAGCAGGGCGATCGCGGTCAACGTGCCGTAACCGATGACGTCGGCCGCGGCGGCTCCGAACACCGAGTCGTAGTTCGTGCTGCCCACCGTGGCGAACATCAGCATGATGGCCAGGGCAAGCCCCACGTCGCCGACCCGGTTCATGTAGAAGGCCTTGTTGGCCGCGGTTGCCGCGGCCGGCTTGTACTCCCAGAACTTGATCAGAAGGTAGGACGAGAGCCCGACCAGTTCCCAGCCCGCGTACAGGACGAGGAAGTTGTCACCGAGGACGAGCAGCAGCATGGACGCCAGGAACAGGTTCATGTAGGCGAAGAACCTACGCCGTCCGGGATCATGCGCCATGTAACCGATCGAGTAAACATGGATCAGCGTCCCCACACCGGTGATCAGCAGAACGAAGACCGCTGACAACTGGTCGAACAGCAGACCGGCGTCCGCCTGGAAGCCGTTGACCGGAATCCAGGAGAACAGGTGCTGGGCGACCGCCCGGTCCTCACCGCCACGGCCGCGCAGCGCGAAGAACAGCACCAGCCCCAGGACGAAACTCGCGGCGGAGGTCGCGGTACCCAGCAGATGACCCCAGCGGTCCGTACGGCGCCCGCCCAGCAGCAGGATCGCCGCCCCCGCCAG
>NZ_CAAAFT010000447.1:0-4771 GCF_900634765.1 Candidatus Protofrankia californiensis
TCCGGCGATGCGCCATACATGATCGCATCGCCTTTGGCCGGCTAGTACTTGAGTAGGTTCACGTCGTCCACCGAGGCGGAGCGGCGAGTTCGGAAGATCGTAAGAATGATTGCCAGGCCGATGACCACCTCGGCGGCGGCCACCACCATCACGAAGAAGGCGATGATCTGACCGTCCAGGGTTCCGTTGATCCTGGAGAAGGTGACCAGGGTCAGGTTCGCCGCGTTCAGCATCAACTCGATGCACATGAAGACGACAATGGCGTTGCGACGCAGCAGGACGCCGACCGCACCGATCGTGAACAGCAGCCCGGCCAGGATCAGATAGTTTGCGGGATTCACCGGTTCGTCCCCTTCCCGGCCCCGACCGGGTGCGGATTCTTGTCGTCCTGCGCGCCGGAACCGTTGTCACCTTCGACGTCCGCGGGGTCGGCACCCACACCGGAGTCGGGAAAACCGCCGCCGTACGGCGGTGTCTCCCCGGGCCCAGCAGAACCGCCGGGCAGTTCCGATGGAACCGATGGAACCCCGGCGGCCTGGGGCCGGGCATACACCGCGGGCCCGGGAATCGGGGTGACCCGGCCGCCCGCGGCAAACCGCCGCCGCAGCATCTCCTTCTGCGTCACCTTGCCGTCGACCCGTTCGCGGTGCCCGAGAATCATGGCCCCGACCGCGGCTATGATGAGCAGCGCGGAAACGATTTCGAACGCAAGCACGTAGTCGGTGAACAACAGGCGGGCAATCGCCTGGATGTTGCCGCCGTCATTGGCGGCCGTGAGCCCGGCGGCGGTGGTGCCTTCGATCACCCCACCGATCGGGAACACCAGCAGCCCGGCGAACCCGATCCCCAGGACGATCGCGGTCACCCGTTGGCCCCGCAGGGTCTCCACCAGGGAGTCGGAGGAGTCCACCCCGACCAGCATGAGCACGAACAGGAACAACACCATGATTGCCCCGGTGTACACGATGATCTGTACGAAACCGAGGAACGGTGCATCCTGGAGCAGGTAGAAGACGGCCAGGCAGAAAAGGTTCACGACGAGCAGCAGGGCCCCGTGCACGGCATTGCGGGCAAGTACCATACCCAGCGCGGCGAGCACCGCCACCGGGGCGAGAACCCAGAATGTCGCGGCCTCGCCGGTGGACGTCCGGGTGAACTCCCCCGCCGCCTGGACCAGGATCTGCGTGCTCATCGGACCGGCTCCGGTTCGGTGTCCCGATCGGCCACGTCGACGAAACCGGAGGCGTCGAAGGGACCCATGCGGTTCGGGTCGAACCTGTAGTAGTCCGTCTCGCTGTCACCGAGGAACAGCGGATGCGGTGGCGCCGTCATCCCGTCGCCCAGCGGGGCGAGCAGCTGCTCCTTGGTGAAGATGAGGTCGGAGCGGCTGTCGTCGGCGAGCTCGTAGTCGTTGGTCATGGTCAGCGCCCGGGTCGGGCATGCCTCGATGCACAGGCCGCACAGGATGCAGCGCAGATAGTTGATCTGGTAGACGCGTCCGTAGCGTTCTCCGGGGGAATAGCGCTCCTCGTCGGTGTTGTCCGCGCCTTCCACGTAGATCGCATCAGCCGGACAGGCCCACGCGCACAGCTCGCACCCGACGCACTTCTCCAGCCCGTCGGGATGCCGATTGAGCTGGTGCCGGCCGTGGAAGCGGGGCGCGGTCTCCTTCTTCTCCTCCGGATACTGCTCGGTCGTCGGCTTCTTGAACATGGTCGAGAAGGTGACGCCGAATCCCTTGTACGGGTCGAGAATCCCCATGGCTCAGCTCTCCTGCCGCGGTCCACCCGCGACGATGACAGTGGCGGACGACGGTCGGTTCGGACCGGTGGCGGGTGACGGTCGGTTGGCCACGGTGGCAGGCGGCGGCCACGGGATCCGGTCCAGACTGGGCGCGTTGCTTATGCGCTCCCGCTCGGCGGCCTCCAGACGTTCCTGGTGTCTGCGCGCACCGGGATCGATGATCGTGATGATGAGCAGGATGCCGGTGGCGATTCCGAAACCGATCAGCCACGGCGTCCGGTCGGTCACGTTCTCCCGGTAGACCTTGAAGGTCGCCACCGCGAGCAGCCAGACCAGCCCGACCGGAATCAGGACCTTCCAGCCGAACGCCATGAACTGGTCGTACCGCAGCCGGGGCAACGTACCGCGCAGCCAGATGAAGACGAACAGGAAGAGCAGCAGTTTCAACACGAACCAGATCACCGGGAACCAGCCCGTGTCGAAGTGCGAGAGGAACGGAATCGGCGGCGGCTGCCATCCGCCGAGGAACAACGTCGTCGCCACCGCGGACACAGTCACGGTGTTGATGTACTCGGCGAGGAAGAAGAACGCGAACTTGATCGAACTGTATTCGGTGTGGAAACCGCCGACCAGCTCGCCTTCGGCTTCGGGCAGGTCGAACGGCGTCCGGTTCGTCTCGCCCACCATCGCGATGCAGTAAATGATGAAGGACGGCACCAGCACGACGTTCCACCAGTGGCTCTGGCCCTCGACAATGCCTGACGTGGACAGCGTCCCCGAGTTGAGAAAGACCGCGACGAAGGACAATCCCATCGCGACCTCGTAGGAGATGATCTGGGCTGCCGAACGCAACGATCCCAGCAGCGGGTAGGTCGACCCGCTCGCCCAGCCCGACAGGATCAGCCCGTACACACCCAGCGACGACGCGGCCAGCACGAACAAGACCGACACCGGCAGATCCGCGAGCTGCAGGGTGGTGTGCTCACCGAAGATGGAGACCTCGGGCCCGAACGGGATCACCGCGAACGCGAGGAACGCCGGGATCGCCGAGACGATAGGGGCGAGGATGAAAACCGGCCGGTCAGCGAGAACCGGGATGATGTCCTCTTTGAGCATGAGCTTCACGCCGTCGGCAAGGCTTTGCAGCCAGCCCTTGGGACCGTGCCGGTTCGGGCCGACGCGCTGCTGCATCCGGGCCACGACCTTGCGTTCGAACACGATCGCAAAAAGCGTCGTGAGCAGCAGGAAGGCAAAGACGGCCACGGCCTTGAGCAGGATCAGCCAGAACGGGTCGTCGCCGAAGACGGACAGGTCCGGGTCACCGGCGCTGGCGGCCAGCACAGGTGCGAACGAGGGTGCGTAGCTCATGACCGGCCTTCCGAGGTCCGCCCGCCGGCGGCGTCGACGAGATCGCGGCCGCCGTCCGGAGCACGGACAGCCACGCTGACATTCACCACTTCGCCGGCACGCCCGGTAAGCGAAGCACGGACATGGGAGCCGGGTGAGAAGGTCGGCAGCCACACCACCCGGTCCGGCATTGAAACGATCTCCAGAGGAAGGGTGACGGTTCCGCGACCAGTGGTGACGCTGACGGGCTCGCCGTCGACCGCGCCGATCTCACCGGCTGTCACCGCGGACAGCCTGGCCCTGGGCGGGCGGGCCGTGCCTGCGAGGTAGGGCTCGCCGTCCTGCATCCGGCCGTCGTCGATCAGCTGGTGCCAGCTGGCGAGCACCGCCTGGCCCGACGCCGGTTCGGGCAGCGCGGGTGGCTCGGCCGACGGCGCGGGAGCGCGGTTGACCTCGGCACCGGCACGGCCGAACCTCGACAGTTCGCGGGCGGCCGCTCCGGGGTCGTCGACGCCCAGGGCAATCCCCATCCCGGTGGCCACCATGTGCAGCACCCGCAGGTCCGGCAGCGCGGGAGTGTCCAGGGCTCGCTGGAACGCGCGCAGGCGCCCTTCCCAGTTCACGAAGGATCCCGCTTTCTCCGCCACCGGCGCGACCGGCAGGACCACGTCGGCGACCTCGGATACCGCGGACCTGCGCACCTCCAGGGACACGCAGAACGGCACGGACGCGATCGCGTCCAGGGCAGCAGCCGGGTCGGACAGGTCCCGGACGTCCACCCCGGCGACGACAAGCCCGTCGAGCTCACCGGCGGCCGCGGCGGCGAGAATGGCCGCGGTGTCCCTGCCGGGCTCGGCCGGCAGGGCGGCGCCCCAGACCTCCTCGGCCTCGGCGCGGGCCACCGGGTCCGCCACCGGGCGCCCGCCCGGCAACAGCGAGGGCAGGGCACCGGCGGCGAGCGCGCCACGCTCCCCGGCCCGGCGCGGCACCCAGGCCAGGCGCGCGCCGGTCGCCTCGGCCAGCCGCAGCGCCGCGGTCAGCGTCCCGGGAGCCTGCGCGGCGCGTTCCCCCACGAGGATCACGGCCCCGGGGGTCCGCAGCGCGGTGGCGACCGGTGACTCGTCCCCGTCCCCGTTCACGTCCAGCAGAGCGGACAGGGCGGCGGCTTCGGCGCCGGGGACGACCGGCAGCAGCGTCCCGGCTATCTTTGCCAGCCCGCGGGTGGCCAGCGGCGCGAGCGAGAAGACCGCCGTGCCCCGTCTGGTTGCGCCCTTGCGCAGCCGCAGGAAGATCGTCGGCGCCTCCTCCTCGGGCTCGAGCGCGACCAGCAGGACGCCGGGCGCGGTCTCAAGGCCCGCGTGGGTCACCCCGATGCCGGTGCCGGCGACCGCGTGGGCCAGGAACGCCTCCTCCTCGGCCGAGTGCGGCCGGGCCCGGAAGTCCACGTCGTTGGTGCGCAGGGCGACCCGGGCGAACTTGGCGTAGGCGTAGGCGTCCTCGCGGGTGAGCCGGCCGCCGGCCAGGACGCCGACACCGTGGCGGTCCCGGCATTCCGCCAGTCCCCGGGCGGCGAAGGCCAGCGCCTCGGTCCACGACGCTTCGACCAGCTCCCCGGTGGAGTCGTCACGGATCAGCGGTGTGCGCAACCGGTCGGCGCCGCCCGCGTAGGTGAAGGCGAACC
>NZ_CAAAFT010000447.1:4974-9482 GCF_900634765.1 Candidatus Protofrankia californiensis
TTCGACCAGCTCCCCGGTGGAGTCGTCACGGATCAGCGGTGTGCGCAACCGGTCGGCGCCGCCCGCGTAGGTGAAGGCGAACCGGCCCTTGTCACAGTTCCACTCCTCGTTGACGGCCGGATCCTCGGCGGCGAGCCGACGCATCACCTTGCCGCGGCGGTGGTCGGTCCGCAGTGCGCATCCGCCCGCGCAGTGCTCGCAGGCGGTCGGGGTGGACACGAGGTCGAACGGACGGGCCCGGAAGCGGTACGCCGCGCTGGTGAGCGCCCCCACCGGGCAGATCTGCACGGTGTTGCCGGAGAAGTAGGACTGGAACGGCTCGTTCTCGCTGACCGCGACCTGCTCGTTGGAGCCACGCTCGAACAGCTCGATGAAGGGGTCGCCGGCGATCTGCGCGGAGAACCGGGTGCAGCGCGCGCAGAGCACGCAGCGTTCCCGGTCGAGCAGGATTTCGGTGGAGATGGCAACCGGCTTCGGGAACGTCCGCTTGGGCTCCCGGAACCGGGAGACGGACCCGCCGTTGGCCATCGACTGGTTCTGCAGCGGGCACTCGCCGCCCTTGTCGCAGATCGGGCAGTCCAACGGATGGTTGAGCAGCAGGAACTCCAGCGTCCCCGCCTGCGCCTTCTTCGCGACAGGTGAGGTGAGCTGGGTGCGTACGACCATGTCGGCCGTGACCGTCGTCGTGCAGGAGGCGACCGGCTTACGCTGGCCCTCGACCTCGACGATGCACTGCCGGCAGGCGCCGACGGGATCGAGCAGCGGATGGTCGCAGAACCGCGGGATCTCGATCCCGAGAAGCTCGGCCGCCCGGATGATCAACATCCCCTTCGGGACGCTCACCGCGATGCCGTCGATGGTCAGGGTGACAAGATCCGGCGGCGCGGGCTCGGCCGGGGGTTGCGAGGCGCTGCTCTTCGACACGGTTGTCATAGTGATCAGTGAGCTCCCGCGAAGGCGTCCGGCGTACCGGCGACGCTGTCGGTGGCGGCGGAGTCTGCGTCGCCGGTGCGGCCGGCGGCGGTCGGGCCGGTGGAGATCAGCCCTCCGGTCGGGTCGGTGGGCGCGGCTGGGACGAACTCGTCCCGGAAGAACTTGATCCCGGAGACGATCGGCGAGGTCGCACCGTCGGCAAGCGCGCAGAAGGCCCGACCGAAGATGTTGTCGCAGGCGTCGACGAGGGTGTCGACGTCCTCGGCGTCACCGTCGCCGCGTTCGAGCCGGGAAAGGATCTGGACCATCCACGTGGTGCCCTCGCGGCACGGTGTGCACTTGCCGCAGGACTCGTGCGCGTAGAACTGGGTGAGTCGCCGGACGACCTTGAGCATGTCCACGGTTTCGTCCATGATCATGATGGCGGCCGTACCGAGCAGGGAACCGGCCTCGGCGACACCCTCGAAGTCCAGCGGGACGTCGAGATGGTCCGCGGTGAGCATCGGCGTCGAGGAACCGCCGGGTGTCCACGCCTTGAGCCGCCGTCCCCCGCGGATGCCACCGGCCATCTCCAGCAGCTCGGCAAGGGTGGTCCCCATCGGCGCCTCGTACTGCCCCGGGCGGGTCACGTGTCCGGACAGGCTGTAGATCTTCGGCCCCGGCGAACGCTCCCGGCCCATCGACCGGAACCACTCGACCCCGTGCCGGATGATGAAGGGCACGGTGGCAATGGTCTCGACGTTGTTGACCACGGTCGGGGACGCGTAGAGCCCGTGTGTCGCCGGGAACGGCGGGCGCAGCCGGGGCTGGCCGCGGCGGCCCTCCAGCGAGTCGAGCAGCGCCGTCTCCTCGCCGCAGATGTAGGCACCGGCACCGGAGTGGACGACCAGGTCCAGGTCGAAGCCGCTGCCGAGGATGTCGCGGCCCAGATAACCGGCCTGGTACGCCTCGGCGACCGCGGCGCGCAGTCGGCGTCCGCAGTGCACCAGCTCCCCGCGCAGGTAGATGAAGGCGCGGTGGGCCCGGACCGCGTAGGAGGCGATGACGATGCCCTCCACCAGCGAATGGGGATCGGCCATCATCAGCGGCGCGTCCTTGCAGGTGCCGGGCTCGCCCTCGTCCGCGTTGATGACCAGGTAGTGCGGTTTGTCATCGCCCTGCGGGATGAAGCTCCACTTCATGCCGGTGGGGAAGCCCGCGCCACCACGACCTCGCAGGCCGGAGTCCTTGACGATCCTGATGATGTCGTCCGGGCTCATCGCCAGGGCCTGGCGCAACCCCTGATAGCCGTCGGTGCGCTCGTAGACGGCGAGCGTCCAGGACTCGGGGGTGTTCCACCGTCCGGTGAGGACCGGGGTAACCGGCATGGTCAGCTCCCCTTCGTCGGATCGTCGGTCTGCGGGGTGGCGCCCGGAACGCCGTCGACGGGGGCTCCGTCGACCGCAACGCCGTCGCGGGAGGCGGTCGCCTCGGCGGGCGCATCCGCGACCAGCAGCCCGGCCACGGACGGTTCGCCCACACCCGGGCCGGCAACCGCGTCGGGCCGCGGGTCGGGGATGCCGGCGAGCTGCCGGGACGCCTCGGCGAACGTGCACAGCGGCGCACCCCGGGTCGGGGCCGGTCGCTCGCCGCGCCGCAGCGCGTCCACGATCTCGCTCGCGGACTGCGGGTCCACCTGGTCGAAGAACTCGTAGTTGACGGTCATCACGGGCGCGTAGTCACACGCCGCCAGGCACTCGGCATGCTCCAGTGTGATCGTGCCGTCCGGTGTGGTCTGGTCGTGCCCGACCCCGAGACGCTGCGAGAGGCGGGCGTAGACCTCCTCGCCGCCGAGCAGCGCGCAGGAAAGGTTGGTGCACACCGACACCAGCCAGTCGCCGACGGGCCGGCGCTTGTACATCGTGTAGAAGGTGGCGACCGCGCTCACCTCCGCCTGGGTGATACCGAGTACGGAGGCGCAGAACTCCACCCCCTCGGACGTGACACAGCCGGCCTCGGCCTGCACGAGGTGCAGCATGGGCAGCAGTGCCGACCGGGAACGGCCGGGTGGGTACCGCGCGATGATGTCCGCCGCGGCGGCGCGGGTCTGTTCGGTGAGCGGCACTACCGGTCAACTCCCCCCAGGACTGGGTCGACGGAGGCCACGCCGACGATCACGTCGGCGACCTGCCCGCCTTCGGTCATTGCCGGGACCGCCTGCAGGTTGACGAAGCTGGGTTCCCGGACGTGGACGCGGTACGGCCTGGTGCCGCCGTCGCTGACCACGTGGTAGGCCAACTCCCCCCGAGGCGACTCCACGGCCGTGTACACCTGCCCGGCCGGCACCCGGAAGCCCTCGGTGACCAGCTTGAAGTGATGGATCAGGGCCTCCATCGAGGTACCCATGATCTTGCGGATGTGGTCGAGGGAGTTACCCATCCCGTCGGTGCCGATCGACAGCTGCGCCGGCCAGGCGATCTTCTTGTCCGCGACCATCACCGGGCCGGGCTTCAACCGGTCGAGGCACTGTTCAACGATCTTCAATGACTCGCCCATCTCCTCCAGCCGCACAAGATAACGGGCGTAGGAGTCGGCATCCAGCGAGGTGGGGACGTCGAACTCGTAGGTCTCGTAGCCGCAGTACGGCATGGTCTTGCGCAGGTCCCACTCGAGCCCGGCCGCACGCAGCACCGGCCCGGTCACGCCGAGTGCGATACAGCTGGCCGCGTCGATGTAGTTGACGTCGACCATGCGCCCCTTCCAGATCGGCTGCCCCGACAACAGAGCGTGATATTCTTTGATCCTTTTGGGCATGTCGAGGAGAAACGCCCGGATGTCGGGTACGACGCCGTCGGGAAGATCCTGGGCCAGCCCACCGGGGCGGACATAGGCGTGGTTCATCCGCAGGCCAGTGATCGTTTCCAGGAGATCGAGGATCTTCTCCCGCTCACGGAAGCCGAAGATCATCCCTGTGGTGGCCCCGATCTCCATGGCTCCGGTGGCGAGCCACACCAGGTGCGAGGCGATCCGCTGCAGTTCCATCACCAGCACACGGATGATCGTGGCCCGCTCGGGGATCTCATCGGTCACGCCAAGTAGTTTTTCCACCGCCAGGCAGTAGGCCGTCTCGTTGAACAGCGGCGCGAGATAGTCGGCACGGGTGAGGAATGTGACCGCCTGTGTCCAGGTGCGGAACTCACAGCTCTTCTCGATCCCGGTGTGCAGGTAACCGATGACGACCTGGGTCCGGGTGACCGTCTCACCCTCGATCTCCAGGACGAGCCGCAGCACCCCGTGCGTGGACGGGTGCTGGGGACCCATGTTGACGGTGAGGCGCTCGGAATAGTCCTCGCCGCCCAGCACCTGCTCCCAGTCGCCGCCGGTGACCGTGTAGACCCGCCCTCCCGCCGACTCGGTGAAACCGGCTTCGTAGGCGTCGCCGTACGCGGGAACGTCGTCAACCGGCGGTCCGGCGGATGCCCTGGACCCGGCCGGAGCGGTGAATGCGGCTGACGTGTCGGATGCTTGGGTCATAACGAACCTCGTAGTGGCTCAGGAGCCTGAGCCTCCGGCGGCGCGAGAAGATCATGATCGCG
>NZ_CAAAFT010000447.1:9507-14270 GCF_900634765.1 Candidatus Protofrankia californiensis
GCGGCGCGAGAAGATCATGATCGCGCCGCCTTTGGCCATGCGGACAAAGACGACACAGATAGGGGCGGCGCCACGGTGAGCCACCGGGCACGCGGGAAAAGCCGGGCACACCGGAAGGGCTGAGCACACCGGTCAGGCCGGTCATGAGTAGCTCCGACGCGTGTCCGGTGCCGGTACCTGAGCGCCCTTGTAGTCGACCGGCACGCCGCCGAGCGGATAGTCCTTGCGCTGCGGGTGGCCGACCCAGTCGTCCGGCATCATGATCCTCAGCAGTCCGTCACGGCCGGAGAAGACGATGCCGAACAGGTCGTAGGTCTCCCGCTCGTGCCAGTCCGCGGTCGGCCAGACGTCCATGACGCTGGGGACGACCGGGTCGTCGTCGGCAAGGGAGACCTCCACCCGGACGCGACGGCGCCAGGTCATCGACATCAGGTGGTAGACGGCGTGCAGCCGGCGCCCGGTCGGATCATCGGGATAGTCCGCGCCGGAGACCCCGGACAGCAGCTCGAAGCGCAGGCTCGGGTCGTCCCGCAGGATCTGGGCGACCGAGAGCAGATGACCGCGCCGGACGTGCAGGGTCAGCTCCCCGCGGTCGACGACCACCCGCTCGAGGGCGTCGGTGAGCTGCGGGAAGGAGCGCTCGAGGGCGTCGTAGACGTTGTCGGCGTCGGTGTCGCCGAACGGCCGGGGGGTCGAGGCGAGGACCGGTGGGTTACGGACCAGACCGCCGAAACCGGACGTGTCACCGGAACCGGACGCGCCGAAGGCGTCATGCCGGCGCGGTCCGCCCTTGCCCGACGCCGCGCCTGATGCCGGTACGAGCTCGCTCATGACGCGGCCTCACCGGCGGGATCGGCGTCCAACGGGTTCGCGGTGGGCCGGGCGGTCCCGGAGCGCGACTCGTCGGCCGGCCCGGAAGCCGGTGGCAGGCGCTTGGTCCGGCTGAAGACCGAGTCCGGGGCGATGGCAGCCGGTCGCCGGTCGTCCAGTGACGGCTCGACCGCGCCGACCCCGGCCGGCACCGGAGCACCCGCGGGAAGGCGGAACCGCTTGCGGTCGTTGACCGACAGCGTGCTGGTGTCGATGGCGCCTGCCGGCAGACCGGCCCGCGCCGTGGCCACCTCGATCGGCTTCGGATAGGGCGACTCACCGATCTTCGTGTACGCGACCTTGCCGGTGACCGTGCCAGCCAGGATCTTCTCGTGCAGCTTCAGGATCGCGTCCATGAGCATCTCCGGACGCGGCGGGCATCCCGGCAGGTACATGTCCACCGGGACGATGTGGTCGACGCCCTGCACGATGGCGTAGTTGTTGAACATCCCACCGCTGCTCGCGCAGACGCCCATGGACAGGACCCACTTGGGTTCGGGCATCTGGTCGTAGATCTGGCGCAGCACCGGAGCCATCTTCTGACTCACTCGACCCGCAACGATCATGAGGTCGGCCTGCCGGGGGCTGGCCCGGAACACCTCCATCCCGAACCGGGCGAGGTCGTAACGGCCGGCACCGGTCGACATCATCTCGATCGCGCAGCAGGCCAGGCCGAACGTGGCCGGCCACAGGGAGGACCGCCGTGACCAGTTGGCCATCTTCTCGACGGTGGTGAGCAGCAGGCCGCCGGGTAGCTTCTCTTCTAGTCCCATTCAAGGCCTCCCCGCCGCCACACGTAGGCGTAGGCGACGAAAACGGTCGCGACGAACAGCACCATCTCGACAAGCCCGAAGATCCCCAGGCTGCCGAACGCGACCGCCCACGGATACAGAAAAATGATCTCGATGTCGAAGACGATGAACAGCATCGCCGTCAGGTAGAACTTCACCGGAAAGCGGTGTGGACCAACAGGCTCGCGCGACGGCTCGATTCCGCACTCGTATGCGTCGAGCTTGGCGCGGTTGTACCTCTTCGGGCCGACCAGCGCGCCTATGATCACAGATCCGATCGCGAACGCCGACGCGATCACTAAAAGTACGAGGATCGGCACGTAGTTCGACAGCATGCCGAGCTCCTCTCTGCAGGTCTGGTGCGGGACGTGGCAGTTTTCGGTTGGCAGTTATCGGTTCGCGGTCGGAGTTGACCGTCGGCCACCGGTTCACGGTTGACCGCCGGTTCACGACTGGCCGCCGGTACGCGGTTGGCGCGGCAGGGACGACCGGATCACGCCGTCGACGCCGGCCGCGGTCACCGGTTATGCCGAATCCGGCGCCGGTGACGCCAGGGAGCCTACGCGATGTCCGACCCGGAAGCTCGAACCGGTTTCCCGGCGGTGATCCGGGGGCGGAAAAGGCATGATCACGTAGTCCTTGGTCCTCCAGAACGAATGGGCGTCCACGCACACCCGCCGCATGTTTCAGCCCAAGCCGATGCCGTCGACACGTCCACCAGTTGGTTCAGCGAGCGGAACCCGCATTCCGGAAAACCCGTGACCCCGCTTTCGCCAGTGCCGCCACCACATGCTCAGGTTGCGGGCGCGAGCCGGGACATAGCGTTGATCAGGCGGTCCAGCGCATCACCTCCCCGTGGATCGGTGAGATTCGCCAGCAGCTTCAGGGTGAAGCGCATGAGCGTCGGCCGTGGCAGCCCGTAACGAGTCACCGTCCGCATCACGGTCGGGTTTCCGATCAATTCGACGAACACCCGCCCGAGCGTGTAGTAGCCGCCGTACCGCTGGCGAAGGACGTTCGGGTATGCCTGCAACGCCCGTTCCCGCGACGGTCCCTGTGACCGGGCCAGTGCCTGTACGGCCACTTCGGCCGCAAGCCGTCCGGACTCCATCGCATAGGCGATTCCCTCGCCGTTGAACGGATTGACCACGCCGCCGGCGTCCCCGACCAGCAGCAGACCGTCGCGGTAGTGCGGTGCGCGGTTGAAGGCCATCGGCAGAGCGCCGCCGCGAACAGGCCCGGTGGCGTTCTCCTCGGTGTAACCCCACTCCGGCGGGAGCCCGTTGAGCCAACGCCGCAGCAGATCCTTGTAGTCGGTGTTCTGGAAGGCGCTGGTGGTGTTGAGCATGCCGAGCCCGACGTTGCTCGTTCCGTCACCCACACCGAAGATCCATCCGTAGCCGGGGAGCAGCCGGGACGCGCCGGGCTTGCCCTCCCACAGTTCCAGGTGGGATTCCAGGTAGTCGTCATGCGTGCGGGGACTGCGGTAGTACTGGCGCACCGCGACGCCCAGCGGCCGGTCCTCCCGGCGGCGAATGTTGAGCGACAACGCCATCCGCGCGCTGTTCCCGTCCGCGGCGATCACCAGTGGGGCGTGGAACGCCAGCGGCTGCCCGCCGCGTCCGGCCTTGGCCTGGACACCGGTGACCCGTCCGGTGCGCTCGTCGAGGATCGGGCCGGTGACGGTGGTCTCCTCCCGCAGCCGGGCACCGGCCTTCTCGGCGTGCCGGGCAAGCAGCTCGTCGAAGTCGAGGCGGGGACGGACCAGACCGTAATCCGGCCAGTTCGCCAGCTCCGGCCAGGGCAGTTCGAGGCGAAGCCCACCACCGATGACACGCAGACCACGGTTTCGAGCCCATCCGGAGCCGTCGCGGGCCTCGCCAGCCGCACGGCCCTCGCCGGCCGCGCGACCCGCGCCGGCCTCGGCGAGCGATCCGGCATGCCCCGGATGACCAGGCGGATCATCCCTGTCGTGGATGCCGGTGCTGTTGTCGGTGCCGGCGCCCACGTCCGCTCCGGTGCCGGTGTCAATGCCCATCTCGATGAGGCTGCGGACGGCGCGGGGGGTCAGCCCGTCACCGCAGACTTTCTCCCGCGGGAAGCGGGTCTTTTCCAGCAGGAGGACATCAAGCCCGGTCCGGGCCAGGTGACAGGCGGCCGTCGACCCACCGGGCCCGGCGCCGACAACTATGACATCGGCATGCTCGGCCTGGACCGCTGTCATGATCACACGTCTCCGGATCGCCGGTTGTATTCCCATTTGCCGCACTGCTGCCGCTCGTGAACGTTTTCACGAGCGCAACGGCGAGTCTAGGCCCTGCGCCCGCCGTTGGCACAGGCGCCGGGATCGCGCCGGCTTCCGCGTCGCGCCAACCGGCCGGCGCATACCGGCGGCGTCGCACCGAACGACGACCAGCAACGATCAACTATGATCAACAAAGCCACGAAAAACACAACAGAAGCCAGATATACCGTATATCCGAAGTTTCATGACAATTGCGACCGTGATCAGACGATCGATCGACACGCAATCGTTTGCCTTACCTTCTCCGGTCCCAACGGAGGTGGTCCGCGGCCCCGGTGGCCCCGGTGGCCCCGGTGGCCTCGGCGGACCCGGTGAGCCGCCGGACTCGCGGACCCACCGATCCACCGTGCCTGCCGGCGTACCCCCGAGCCTCCTCCAGAGGCTTCAGAGGGCCAAAGGCAGCGCGATCATTCTTATTCCGCGCTGCCAGAGGCCAAAATCCCCAGGCCACTCGCTGGATACCGGACGGCGCACCGAAACGCAGTGATTGATCCCGCACGCTGGGGTAGTGCGGAGCATGGGTCGCTCCATCTCTGATGCGATCCCCTCATAGGGTTGCATCCAAGCTTGGTGCGCCGGACAGGAGCAGAGATGAGCCGCGAGACCGTGACGCTGTCCACCGCGGACGGACCCATGGAGGCCTTCGTCGCCCACCCGGTCGGCAGACCTCGAGGTGGGGTCGTCGTCGCCCAGGAGGCGTTCGGGCTCACCGACTACATCGTGGACGTGTGCGACCGGTTCGCCACCGCCGGCTGGCGCGCCATCGCACCGGCCCTCTTCCACCGCGCAGACTCACC
>NZ_CAAAFT010000448.1:0-2540 GCF_900634765.1 Candidatus Protofrankia californiensis
GCCTTCCACGGCCTTCCACGGCCTTCCACGGCCTTCCACGGCCCAGGCTGTCCGAGCGTCCGCGGCCCGGCCTGCCCCGGCGCACCTGGTGTCTGACGGCACCTGGTGTGTGACGACCACACGCCGTCTGACCGCCTGGCGTCCGGCCCGCCCGGCCCGGTCAGGCTGGACGCCAGGCACGGTGCAGGGCCACGATGCCGCCGGTGAGGTTGCGCCAGCCCACCTGAGTCCAGCCGGCACCGGCAATGTGACCGGCAAGGGTCGGCTGGTCCGGCCAGGCCCGGATCGACTCGGCCAGGTAGACGTAGGCGTCCGGGCTGCTGCTGACCACCCGGGCGAGGCCGGGCAGCGCTCGCATCAGGTACTCCATGTAGACCGTGCGCCACGGCGCCCAGGTCGGACGGCTGAACTCGCAGACCACCAGGCGTCCGCCGGGACGGGTCACCCGCGCCAGTTCTGCCAGGCACGCCTCGACGTCGACCACGTTACGCAGGCCGAACGAGATCGTCACGCGGTCGAAGGAGGCCTCCGCGAACGGCAGCGCGAGCCCGTCCCCGGCGACCAGTGCGACCGTGCCGCCACCGGAGGCAGCCGGGCGGTGACGCAGGCGCCTGCGCCCGACCCTGAGCATGCCCAGGGAGAAGTCGCAGGCCACGACCGAGGCTCCGTGGGCTGCGAACGCCCACGACGAGGTACCGGTGCCAGCGGCCAGATCCAGCACCCGAAGTCCTGGACGCAGCTCCAGCGCATCTGCGGTGGCGCTGCGCCAGGTCCGGTCCAGACCGGCCGAGAGCACCGCGTTGGTGAGGTCGTAGCGACGCGCGACACCGTCGAACATGGCCGCGACCTCCTCCGGCCGCTTCTCCGGTCCGGCCACGCGCACCGGGGCCACGCTTCCCGTACCTCCTCTGCTTCCTGGGCTTCCCGTACCTCCCGGGCTTCCCGGTACGGCGTTCACTGCGGTACCACCGCGGTTCCGGTACCGCCGACGGACCCGGACCCGACCGGGGGTGCGGTCGCGGACCCGGACGCGGTGACGGGCAGGGAGCCGGGTGCGGTGACACCGGCGGCCAGCGGATCCGTCCGGGCGGCCGTGGCCAGCGCCACCTGCACGGCGTCCCAGTCGGTCCCGGCCCCGATCGCCGCCAGCCGCTGTCGCGTCGGGGAGTCACACAGCGCACCGGCGACTCCGGCCTCGTACAGGTCACGGGCGGATACGCCCAAGGCCGCGGCCACCGCGTGCTCACGGCCGAGATCGGTGTCGAACATGGCCGGATCGTCGGTCGCCAGCGAGCAGCGCACCCCCGCGTCGACCAGCGCGGGCAGGGGATGCAGAGAAAGATCTGTCACCGAACGTGTCCGCAGGTTGGACACCGGACACACGTCCAGGACGACGTCCCGCTCGACCAGTTCGGCCACGAGATCGGGATCGTCCAGGGCTCGGATGCCGTGGCGGATGCGGCGCGCGCCCAGGGCGTCCAGCGCACCACGGATCGAGGCCGGCCCGCTGCTCTCACCCGCGTGGGGGACGGCGGCCAGACCACCGTCGGCGGCAATGGCGAACGCCCGTGCGTACGGTTCGGGCGGATGGTTGGCCTCCGGTCCGCCCAACCCCAGGCCGACGATCCCCCGGTCGCGGAACCGGACCGCCTGGCGCGCCACCTCGCAGGCGGCCTCCGGCGGCAGGACACGGTCGACGTCAGGGGTGAGGCTCATGTGCAGGCCGAACCGTTCGCGGGCCTCGGCCACCCCGTCGGCATATCCGTTGAAGATTTCCTCCCAGGAGATCCCGCGCTGGACGCGGAACCACGGAGAGAAGATCCCCTCGACGTAGACCGCGCCGTGCGCGGACGCCTCGGCCGCGTAGTCGACGACGGCCTGACGGAAGTCCTCGGCGGTGCGCATCACGTGCGTGGTGAGGACCCAGATCTCGATGAAGTGGTCGAAGTCCCGAAAACGGTACAGCTCGGTGAGGCTCTCGACCGTCGTCGCCGGTAACGACTCCCCGTTACGCCGGGCCATCGCCAGCAATGTCGCCGGGCGGACGGTGCCCTCCAGGTGAACATGAAGTTCGATCTTCGGTCCAGTGGACACGGTCACCCCGACAGGCTAGCCGGCACCTCGGGCACGGGTTCATGGGCGGCGAGGCGGTAACCCGGTCACACCGGCCAGTGGCGCCGCTGCATGCCTGAACGCCCTACATAGCTGGATAGCCTACGTAGCCGGATGCCCTACGTAGCGGAGACGATCGGCAGAGCGGTCGAGGAGAAGTGTGAGACCACCCGGTCGTCCACGGGGTCCTGCGACGGATCACGGTGTACGACCAGGTGCCGGTAGAGGGTGTCACGCTGCGCCGGGATCCGGTCGGCCGCGCGGATCAGGTGGATGAGCTCGGCCCGGTTGGTCCGGTGCCGGGCACCGGCAGAGGACACCACGTTCTCCTCCAGCATGACCGAGCCCAGGTCGTCCGCGCCCATGTGCAGGGTGAGCTGGCCGACCTCCTTGCCGGTCGTCAACCAGGAGCCCTGCAGGTGCGCGAC
>NZ_CAAAFT010000449.1:0-829 GCF_900634765.1 Candidatus Protofrankia californiensis
CCATGTGCAGGGTGAGCTGGCCGACCTCCTTGCCGGTCGTCAACCAGGAGCCCTGCAGGTGCGCGACATTGTCGAAGAACAGCCGGGCCACCGCCACCAGCCGCAGGTACTCGATGGTCGACGCCTGCGTGCGTCCACGCAGGTGGTTGTTTTCCGGCTGGTAGGTCCAGGGGATGAAGGACCGGAAGCCACCGGTGCGGTCCTGCACGTCACGGATCATCCGCAGGTGTTCGATGCGCTCGGCGTTGGTCTCCCCGGTGCCCATCATGAACGTCGCGGTCGATTCAAGGCCGAGGCCGTGGGCGGCCTCCATCACCGACAGCCACACGTGCCCGGGCTCCTTCAGGGGTGCGATCGCATGCCGGGGGCGCTCAGTGAGGATCTCCGCGCCCGCTCCGGCGAAGCTGTCGAGCCCCGCGTCACGCAGCCGGATGATGACGTCGGCAAAGCTCAGCCCGGACGTCCGGGCGATGTGGACGACCTCGCTGGCGCCCAGCGAATGGAGGGTCAGCTGGGGATAGGCACGTTTGATCGCCGTGAAGGTGCCCTCGTACCACTCGATACCGAAGTCGGGATGATGGCCGCCCTGGAGCATGATCTGGGTCGCGCCCAGCTCGACGGCCTCGCCGCATCTGGCGACGATGTCGTCGACGTCGCGGACCCACCCCTCCTTGTGCCCGGGCGCGCGGTAGAACGCGCAGAACCGGCACGCGGTCGCACACACGTTCGTGTAGTTGATGTTCCTGTCGATGATGTACGTGGCAACGCCGTCCGGGAAGCGATGGCGGCGGACGGTGTCCGCGGCTCGGCCGAGAGCGTGCAGCGGAGC
>NZ_CAAAFT010000449.1:1189-1829 GCF_900634765.1 Candidatus Protofrankia californiensis
GCAACAGCGCCTCTTCGGCGGTGATTCGCCCACCGTCCGCGGCGCGCGCGAGCACGGACGAAATCTCCGAGTCACCGGTCACCGGTGTTCCCGGAGTTGACGGACCCGCCTGCACTGACGGAAAACCACTGCCGGCATCCACAAGGCTCACCCTGTGATGGTACGGCGGGTCGCCTCGTTCTCACCGCCCTCCACGACTCACCTCCACCACATCAGCTCCGATCAGCTCCGATCGGATCCGTCGCGGATGTCGTCGACGGTGTTACGCAAGCGGTCGACGACCTCGTGCTGGAAACCGTCCTCCAGGTGGGTCCAGACCTGTTCCCACAGCCGGCCCCGCTGATCGTCCCAGATACGCCCCAGCTGGTCGATGCCGGACATCACCAGAAAGATCAGCAAAAGAAGAACGATCAGCCGCTTTCCCGGTATTCGCGGCCGCCGGGGACGACGAGGACGACGGGTGCGGCGCGGCGCGAGGGGCGCCTGGGGTCGTGCACGGTCGCCCTCTCCCCAGGCGTGCGGTGGCGGCCCGGCAGCCTGCCCGCGCCCGGGGTGAACCGGTCCGCCCTGGCCGGCGGGTCGGGGGGCGCTCCCCCCGGCGTCACCGGCCGCACCGCCACCGGCCGCACCGCCACCAGAG
>NZ_CAAAFT010000449.1:1854-4643 GCF_900634765.1 Candidatus Protofrankia californiensis
GCCGCACCGCCACCGGCCGCACCGCCACCGGCCGCACCGCCACCAGAGGCCGCCGGACGGACGGCGCCACCGACAGCCGGCCGGACGGCGCCGTCGGCACGGGCATACCGGCCGTCCGGCCGCGTGTCGCCAGAGATCCACGTATCGCCGAGGACCTGGGTGACGGCCGCACGGGTGTCGCCCCCGGAACGCCCCCGGTCACCGAGCAACACCAGGACGAGGCGCTCGGCGGACGGGCGGGCGTGCGGATCGCGGGCGAGCGTCGAGGCGACCAGCGGACGCAGACCAGCGGGAAGAGCCTCCAGGGTCGGCCGCTCGACGGCCATCCGCTGCGCCACCTCCAGCGGCGCACCACCGCCGAAGGGATGGCGACCGGTCGCGGCATATGCGATCAGCAGACCCCAGGCGAAGACGTCGGCGGACGGGCCGACCGGCACTCCCTCCATCTGCTCGGGCGCCATCCAGCCTGCCGATCCCAGCACCAGGCCGGACCGGGTGCGCCCAACTGCCGCGTCCGCTGCCCTGGCGATACCGAAATCGATGACCCGCGGACCCGAGTAGGACAGCAGGACGTTGCTCGGCTTCAGGTCGCGGTGCACGATCCCGGCGCCGTGGATGGCGGTCAGCGCGGACGCCACCCCGACCGCGACGCCCTGCAACGTCGACAGCGACAGCGGCCCGCGGCTGGTGACGACGTCGTCGAGGCGGACCCCGTCGATGTACTCGGTCACCAGGTAGGGCAGTCGAGCTCCGGGATCGGCGTCCAGGACCTGCGCGGTGCAGAAAGGCGCGACCCGCCGGGCGGCCGCCACCTCGTCGGCGAACCGTGCCCTGAACTCCGGATCGGCGGCCAGATCCGCCCTGATCACCTTCACCGCCACTGGACGGCCGGCGGTGTCCAGGCCCAGGTAGACCACGCCCATACCGCCCGACCCGAGTCGACCCGTGATCCGGTACCGGCCGACCACACCGGGGTCGTCGCGCTGGAGGGGCATGACGGCTCTCGGGTGCTCCCATCCCGGTGCCAGCCTCACGCCCGCGCCCCCGCCTGCCGTGTTTCCTCGATCATCGACCTCCCGATCACCATCCCGGCCACACGTCATAATCACCAACTGGCAGTCATAATCACCAACTGGCACAGGCCGACGGCTTCGACGGTAACTGTCTACAGAGCCGAAGGCAGCGCGATCATATTTCTCTCGCGCTGCCAGGAGGGCCAAGTCCCCAGGTCACGGCCAGGGACTCGAGCCGCTACACATGTTCGCGCGACGCGCCGACGTCAGCGCGCGGGTTGCGACGCATCGCTGTTCGATGCGGCAGGATGAGTGAAAAAGTCTTCCGGTGGCTCCACCCGGCCCCTGCATATCTGGTCCGGCCAAGCCACATGGCAACAGGAGTCGCGTGTGGACGCACTGACCACTACCGGTCCCGACGGCTCGACATCGGCGGATGTCGACACCGACATGTTGATCATTGGTGCTGGCCCGGCCGGGCTCTTCGGTGCCTACTACGCCGGATTCCGTGGGATGTCCGTAACGTTGATGGACTCGCTTCCCGAAGCGGGCGGTCAGGTCACCGCAATGTACCCGGAAAAAATAATCTACGATGTGGCCGGGTTTCCCGCGGTGCGGGGCCGGGATCTCATCGCCGCCCTTGTCGCCCAGGCCGGCGCGTTCTCCCCCAACTACCTGCTCGGCCAGCAGGCAACCGAACTGACCCACGAGGCCGACGCCGTCGTGGTCACCAGCGCGCAGGGGACGCGGGTTCGGGCAAAGGCCGTCGTCATCACCGGTGGGCTCGGGACGTTCACGCCACGCCCGCTCCCCGTCGGAAGTGATCATCTCGGCCGTGGCCTGGTCTACTTCGTCCCGAAGCTGGACGTCTACGCCAACGCGGACGTCGTCATCGTCGGCGGGGGTGACAGCGCCTTCGACTGGGCGCTCGCCCTGGAGCCGCTGGCACGGTCGGTGACCCTGGTCCACCGGCGGGACCGGTTCCGTGCGCACGCGCACACCGTCGAGAAGGTGCTGTCCTCCAGCGTCGAGGTGCTGACGTACACCGAGGTCACGGCCATCCACGGTGACAACCAGGTGGAAAAGGTCGAGCTGGTGAACAACAAGTCCGGCGACCGCCAGGTCCGCCCGGCCCAGGCAATCGTCGCGGCCCTCGGGTTCACCGCCGATCTGGGGCCCCTGACCCGCTGGAACCTGACCATCGACAAGCGCCACATCGTGGTGGACTCGACCATGGCGACCGGGGTCGAGCGGCTCTTCGCCGCCGGCGACATCACCGAATACCCGGGCAAGGTCCGCCTGATCGCGACCGGTTTCGGTGAGGTCGCGACCGCTGTGAACAACGCAGCCCCGATCATCGACCCGTCCGCCAAGGTCTTCCCCGGCCACAGCTCCGACGACGGCGCCGCCGCCTGACGGCCCAAATACCACCACCTGACAATCAACACCTGACAACACCTGACAATTCGACAGTCAACACCTGGCAATCAACACTGGCATCTGACGGCCGGACACCGCTGTCACCGTCGATGCACCATCCGACGAACACCGCCGTTACCCGATGAACACGCCACCGGCGCAGACTGGTGGGCATGCGGGGTCTACTGGTGATCGGGCACGGCTCACGGCGGGACGAGGCGAACGCGACCGTCCGCGAGGTCGCGCGCCTGCTCACCACGCCCGGCCGGGCTACAACCTCCACACCCGGCCAGGTCACAACTCCCACGCCCGACCGGGCAGTGGCTTCCGCGTCCGACACGTCCGACACGTCCGACC
>NZ_CAAAFT010000450.1:0-5269 GCF_900634765.1 Candidatus Protofrankia californiensis
ACCCGGATGCCGGCGTGCCGGCAGGCCGCGGCGGTCCGCTGGCCCATCGCGGCCACCATGATCCCGGCTGGTAGAGGGCCGTACAGTGCAACGGTCGCGCGAGCCGCGGTGGACGACGCGAACGCCGCCGCGTGCAGATCGCCGTGCCGTATCTCCTCAATGATCCGCGGATCAGGCTCGGCGACGATGTCGGTCAGGAGGCTGATCCTGCGCACCGTTTCCGCTCCGGCGGGCGGCAGCGCGGATGCGCACACCGCCACTCGGGGAGTGCCGCTCGCCGAACCGGGGACGAGCAGCGGCCGGTGTGCGCCCTGCACGCCAACAGGCTCTGCGCCCTGCACGCCAAAATATTCCGTAGCCTGCTCCGTCCCCTGCGGCTTTGTGCCCTGCACGCTGACGAGCGACCGGACGCAGGACAGCCCGAGAGCCTCCAGCGCGACCTCCGCTTCGGGATCGGCGGCCACCAGCACGAGCCCGGCAAGCGCACGGGTGTCGCGGACGGCCCGGCGCAGCAGCGCGACGACCGCCCCGACCTCCGCGACACCCGCCAGCACCAACGCGTCCGCGCCGGCAAGCGCTGCCAGCAGCGGTGCCGGGTCGGTCACCGGCCCGGGACGCGAGACTGTGGTCTCCACAGCGTCCGCGCCGAGCGCGCGCAGCCGGGCGGCCAACAGACCGGGACGCGGTCTCGTCCGTGGAACAAGGACCCGGACCCCCTCCAGGGGACGGTCGGCGTCGGCGCCCGGGGTTGGCGGGTCGGCGGCAGACCCCCGCATGTCACCGTCACCATTGCTGTCACCGTCACCATGGCCGTCACCATTCCCGCCGTCGGAGCGCAGGAAGATCCGCGGTACCGCGTCGCGGCGGGCCGCGACGTCGCCGACCACCACGACAGCCGGTGATCGCACACCCTGCGCGACCGCGTCGGCCGCGACCGCGTCGAGGGTGCCGCGCACGACCCGTTGCGCCGGCGTCGTGGCACGTTCGATCACCGCGACAGGCGTGTCGGGCGACCGTCCGCCGTCGATGAGGGCCGCGGTGACGTCGGTGAGCCGGGCGATCCCCATCAGCACGACGATGGTCATCCGGGACGCGCCGAGCGCCGCCCAGTCGACGGTGGAGTCGGGATGCCCGGGTGGCAGATGGCCGGAGACGACCGCGACATCCTGAGCGATACCACGGTGGGTGACCGGGATGCCGGCGTACGCGGGGGCGGCGAATGCCGCGGTCACCCCCGGGACAACCGTGCACCGCACGCCGGCGAGCCGGCACGCCTCCGCCTCCTCGCCGCCGCGGCCGAGCAGGAACGGGTCCCCGCCCTTGAGCCGGACGACCATACAACCCTCAAGCGCCCGTTCGACCAGCAACGCGTTGACGCCGTCCTGCGTGCGGGTGAGCGCGCCAGCGCTCTTGCCGCTATGGATGATCTCCGCTTCGGGCCGGACATACCTGAGAACGTCAGCGGACACCAGGCGGTCAGTGACGACGACATCGGCCACACCGAGCAGTTCCCGACCACGAACGGTAAGTAACCCCGGATCACCGGGCCCGGCCCCGACCAACCAGACCTCTCCCGAAACCCGCGCCGACCCGTCCGCCGTCCCGGTTCCATGGCCCTCGCTCATCCTTGCGACGCTACCGCCGCGCAGCACCACGTCTCGGACGAACCTCAGCCGCGAGATCATATGCCAGTGACCGCGACGCCCGCCCTCCTCCTCTGGGACATAGACCGCACCCTCGTCAACATCGGCCCGGTCAGCCGGGAGATCTACGCCGTGGCGTTCCAGATCGTGACCGGCAAGCCCCTCGGCGAGCTGGCCGACATGACGGGCCGCACTGAGCGGGCCATCCTGCTCGACACGCTGCGACTCAACGGCATCTCGGACGACGAGCCGATGTTCAACGCCTATCTACGAGGCGCTGAGCGACGCCGCCCGCCAGCTTGAAGGACGGATGCGGGAGGCCTGCGAGCGGTTGCCGGGTACCCGCGAGGCGATCGCTGCTCTGGTGGCCGAGGGCACCGTGCAGTCGGTGGTGACCGGCAACATCCGCTCTATCGCGTCCACGAAACTCAACGCCTTCGGCCTGACGGTGCACCTCGACCTTGAGGTCGGCGGTTACGGGGATGACGACGGCGATCGAGCCGTGCTGGTACGGCTGGCGATCAAGCGGGCCGAGGCCAGGTACGGCGTGGCGTTCGCACCGGGTCGTGTGGTGGTCATCGGGGACACGCCGCACGACATCAAGGGCGCCCACGGCGCCGGAGCCCGGGCGGTTGGCGTGGCCACGGGTGCGAGCAACACCGCAGAGCTGGCGGCGACGGGAGCGGACGCCGTGCTGCCCGACCTGACCGACGTGGCGGCCGTGCGGAAGACGGGACCCGGCCTTCGCGCTGTTCTGAGATGGTTGCTCATCAGCGGACGGAAGTCTCAATCGTGGTCACGAGATGTCCGATACTGGTGACGAACTCATGCTGGCCATCGCGGACGGCCGATACCGCCCCGGCAACCGCATCAGGAATCCACAGTGTTAATGAACGGTCGCGCCAATGGCCGTTGGCCGAGTACGGCTGTCACCGGATCCACGGGACAAGAATCGACCGACAGAGGTCGAACGAAAACGAAAAGGAGCCGGGCGAAAAGGTCAGTGGATGCCGCATTCGGTCTTGGTCGAGCCGATCCAGCGGCCTGCCCGCCCCTGGCCGCGTTCGGTGCACGGCCAGCAGCCGACCGAGTCATAGCCGTCGGACAGCAGCGGGTTGACGATGACCCCATGCTCCTGGACGTAGCGGTCGACGTCCTCGTCCGTCCATGTCGCCAACGGGTGGACCTTCACCTTGCCGCGGCGTTCGTCCCACCCCACGACCGGCAGGTTCTTGCGCCCGGCGCTCTCGGCCCGCCGCGAACCCGCCGCCCATGCCCGGTACGGCGCGAGCGCCCGGTCCAGGGGCACGACCTTGCGCATCCGGCAGCACTGGTCCGGGTCACGCTCGAAAAGCTTCGGCCCGTACACGGCGTCCTGACCGGCTACGGTCAGCTGTGGGCCAATGCTGACCAGCGGCAGATCATAACGGTGTGCGACCGCGTCCCGGGTGCCGACCGTCTCGGCGAAGTGGTAGCCGGTGTCGATGAACACTACCGGGACGTCCGAGCGGATCCGGGAGAGCATGTCGACGAGCACCGCCTCGGCCATGGACGCGGCGACGGCGAACTTCGTACCGAACTGCTCCACCGCCCAGCTCAGGATCTCCTCGGCTGGCGCGCCCTCCAGTTCGTCACCGGCACGTAGGGCCCGAGCCTTCAACGCGGCATCCATCAGCGCCTCTCCTCCGTTGCTGCGACGACTCCCTGTTCAAAGGACGGGACGGCGTGGGCTGCGGCCGGCGTCACCGCAACCGCAAGCGCGGTCAGGCTCAGCCGGAACGCCCGCCGGCAGCTACCGCACGACCACTGGCCATGACCCGACCCGGCGGACGCATCCCCGACCGGCAGGTAGGGGACGAGGTCCTCCTCGCCGCAGTACGGGCAGTAGAACGGGACCGAATGAGCGCTAGCCATCGCCGCCTCCGAGCCGCCCGTTGCCCAGCGCATCGGTACCCGCCGCCGAACCGGCTCCGCCGGACGTATCACCGCCGGACGCGCGAACCCCGCCAGCAGTGCCATCACCGGAGCCGCCGCCGCGGGATCCGCTGCCGCCGGAGCCGCCGCCGCGGGACGCACGGCCCTCGCCGGACGAAACGGCGAGCACGGACTCGTCCACCCGTTCCACCCAGTCCGCGAAGGACTCACCCTCGCCACGGCCGACGGAATAGGCGCGGAGCAGTCCGTCGACGTAGTCGACGACCCCGGCAGAGGTGACCTTCAACCCCCGGGACTTCCGGCCGAGTCGCGACCGGGTGCCGAGATGACCGCCGAGATGGACCTGGAACCCCTCGACGAGTTCCCCGGAGACGTCCGGGACCAGGGAACCCTTGAGCCCGATGTCGGCGACCTGGAAACGCGCGCAGGCATTGGGGCATCCGTTGACGTGGATACCGATCGGCTCGGTGAAATCCGGCAGGCGGCGTTCAAGTTCGTCGATCAACGAACCGGCCTTCGCCTTGGTCTCGACGATGGCGAGTTTGCAGAACTCGATACCGGTGCAGGCCATGGTGCCGCGCCGGAACACACTCGGCCGCACGACCAGGTCGAGCGTGGTGAGTTCGGCCTCCAGCTCGTCGGCCCTGGCCGGGTCGACGTCGAGGATGACCAGCTTCTGCGTGGTCGTCGCCCGGATGCGACCGGCGGCGAAACGGTCGGAGAGGTCCGCGACCGCGGTGAGCGCGGTACCGGTGAGCCGCCCGGCGCGGGGGGCGAACCCGACCGCGAGGCGGCCATCGGTCTGCTGGTGGACGCCTATGTGGTCGCGCCCCTCGTTGCGTGGCGGCGCCGGCGGCGGGCCGTCGGGCAGCGGCGCGGTCAGATACTCCTTCTCCAGGGTGGCGCGGACCCATTCGGGCCCCATGTCGGCCACCAGGAACTTCAGCCGGGCCCGGGTGCGCATCCGCCGGTAGCCGTAGTCCCGGAACAGGCTGGCCACGCCATGCCAGACCTCGGCGACCCGGCCGGGGGTCACAAAGGTGCCGAGCCTGACCCCGAGCTTGGGGTTCGTCGACAGGCCGCCACCGACCCACAGGTCGTAGCCGGCGCCGAGTTCGGGGTGGACGACCCCGACGAACGCGATGTCGTTGATCTCGTGCAGTGTGCAGTGGTCGGCACAGCCGGAGATGGCGCTTTTGAACTTGCGCGGCAGATTGCTCAGGGACGTGTCGCCCACATAGCGCCGGACGGTCTCCTCGATCACCGGGGTGGCGTCGATGACCTCGTCGCCGTCGACGCCGGCCAACGGGCATCCCAGGATGACGCGGGGAGTGTCACCGCACGCCTCGGCCGTCGTCATCCCGGCGCCCTCGAGCGCCGCCCAGATCGCCGGAACGTCCTCGATGCGGATCCAGTGGAGCTGGATGTTCTGACGGTCGGTGACGTCGGCGACGTCCCGCCCGTAGCGGGTGGAGATCCCGGCGATGACGCGGAGCTGATCGCTGGTCAGCCGGCCGCCGTCGAGGCGGATGCGCTGCATGAAGAACGGGGCGTCGAGCTCCTCGGGCTCCAGGACGGCCGTCTTGCCGCCGTCGATGCCCTCCCTGCGCTGGGTGTACAGCCCCCACCAGCGGAACCGCCCCCGAAGGTCCTGGGGGTCGATACCAGCGAAGCCCGTGTAGGGGTAGCGG
>NZ_CAAAFT010000451.1:0-1600 GCF_900634765.1 Candidatus Protofrankia californiensis
ACCAGTCCGAAGTCCACCAGCGCACAGTCGGCGCGCACAAGGCCCGCCCGACGGACATCCGGGCCGAAGTCCGTCATGCCTGAACTGGGCAGACGGAGATCCGGGCGCGCGGTCACACGCCCTATGCTTTCACATCGGGCACCCACAAGACAGCTACTGCACCCAAAATCAGGATAAGGCTACGGAGCGTCGAAAATCCGGGGTGGCCGCCTGCCGACAACCGGCACCGCGCGATTTCATTGTTCAGCGGATCGGTGGGTAAAGGGGTCAACGGTGGTAAACGGGTCAACGGTTGAGTGGTTCGGCGGTTCAGCGCCGGGTGGACCGGCTTGCGGCGACCGGGGCGGGAGCACGTCCACACACCTCCCGCAGGCGGTCGACCAGGCTGTCCACGGCAAGGCCCTTCTCGATCAGGGCATGCGCGCCGAGTGCCGAAGCCTGTTCGCCGAGAGCCTGCTCGGAGAATCCGGTGAAGATGACGACCCGGGCCTGGGGTGCCCTCCGGCGAATCATAGGCAGCGCAGCAAGACCGTCCATGACGGGCATGGCGACGTCGAGCAGGACCAGGTCGGGTTCGGTACACGAAACGATCTCAATTGCTTCGGCCCCGTCCCTGGCCTGGCCGACGACCACGAAGTCGGGCTCCATGTCCAACAGGAGACAAACGAGATCGCGTACACCGTCGGCATCGTCGGCCACCACGACGCGGACGGCATCCTGCACACCTGGCTCTCCGTCCATATCCGACGTTCTACGCCGCGCCGACACCACCCGCCCATCGTCATTCAGGATGGTTTCCGGAGCTAGCCCCTATCGAATCTCGCGGCGGCGGGGCACCCGCCGGCACAAGACGTCCCACAATCACGAGACATCCCGCAATCGCCCCGGTTCACAATTGCGAAACGATGTGAAACGGTTCCTTGCGGATTGTCATCGATGTCCGGCGGGCCGGCAACACCGATGACGGTTGCCGGCAACTTCCAACACACCCGTACCGGCAGCACCCACACCAACGTCCGGGCAACGGGTTCCCGCGAGATTCCGCATGTGACTATCAGCACGACCACCCGCACGAAGGGGGCGTACCGCCGCGAACAACAGGGCGCGCCGACACGAACAACAGGCCGTATCGCCGCGGACAACAACCGGCGGCCATGCGTATACCTATACCCGTTCGCCTGTACCTACCCGCTCGTACCTACTCGCCGGCGAATATCACGTTCACGCCCGGTGGGACAGCATCTCGCGCCGCCGCCTGCCGGGCGAAAGCCATTATTCCCTCGAGTTGACGCTCCCCCAACGAAAAGTCCAAAGTCGTGAAGTACCGCGTCAACGTCGCCACGTCGAACACCTCCCAGCGCGCCGCATGCCGGGCTACGGCGTCTACCTGGCGTAACGCGAGATCAAGACTGCCGCGAAAGGCGTCGTGAACCTCCTTGACCACCCCCGGGCGGACCTGGGCGAAGTCACGGCGCGCCGCCCATACCGCGAACACCATCGGCAACCCCGACCAGTCCCGCCAGGCCGCACCCAGATCGACAATGTGCAGCGGATGCGCATCCCCGGCGCGCTCGGCGTCATAGGTGGCCCGCAATGCCAC
>NZ_CAAAFT010000451.1:1625-2253 GCF_900634765.1 Candidatus Protofrankia californiensis
CGCATCCCCGGCGCGCTCGGCGTCATAGGTGGCCCGCAATGCCACGTCACCGATCAGCACGGCTGCGTCGGCCTCGCGCAACATCAGGGGAAGGTCGGGCGGCATGCTCGTGTAGGTCGGGTGCAGCCCCAGCCGATCCTCCAGCAGCATCTGCGCGAGCAGCACACTCGTCCGCGACGTGGAACCCAGTGCGACCGATCGGATCCGGTCCAACGGTACGGAGCTCGCGAGCACCACCGACAGCACCGGACCGTCGGAACCGACCGCGATGTCCGGCAGGACGACGAGGTCGTCGGCGTGCCGCAGGTACTCGACCAGGCTGATCGGGCCTATATCGAGATCGCCCGCCACCAGCGCCTCATTGAGCCGGTCGGGAGTGTTCTTGGTCAGTTCGACGTCCAGCACCGCCCCGGAATGCACCAGACCCCAGTAGAGCGGGAGACAGTTGAGAAACTGGATGTGGCCGACCCGCGGGCGCATCGGAACGGGCGCCGGTGCGGGCGACCGGCTCTGGGCCGGCAGCGACGACACCGCCGCGTACGCCCCCGCCTGGTCGGTCGCCTGTGCGACTTCGTGCTGTCGTGCAACGTCATGATGTGCGACGTCATGATGTGCACCGTCATGACGT
>NZ_CAAAFT010000452.1:0-490 GCF_900634765.1 Candidatus Protofrankia californiensis
TCGTGCTGTCGTGCAACGTCATGATGTGCGACGTCATGATGTGCACCGTCATGACGTCGAGGGGGCTCGCCGGTCAACGCAGCCAACCGCGTCGTTGCGCGAGGGCACCGAGCACCGCCCGGCGCTGGCGAATCGCCAGCGGATAGCTCACGAGCCCACTGAGGACCACCGCAACGGCAAAGCCCAGCAGCCAGTGCACTCCCAGGGCCAGCACAGCCGTCAGCACGGCGGCGAAGATGACGGCCCGCAACGCGAAGTAGCGGGCGTTGATGGCGAGCAGACCCGGCCCCGACGACGACCCGGACGATGACGGCGACGGCCCGGACAGTTCCTGGGGCAGCGCCCGCCCCGAGCTGTCCGCCATCCTCTTATGAAGATTCACGAATCCTCCCGGTTCCCGGCGTCCGGACACACGCGGCCGGTTCATCCCATCTCACTGTCATCTCGGCCGGCGTGCACGCCGGGGCACCCAGCCCAGACGTTGCAGCAG
>NZ_CAAAFT010000452.1:807-9233 GCF_900634765.1 Candidatus Protofrankia californiensis
TCACTGTCATCTCGGCCGGCGTGCACGCCGGGGCACCCAGCCCAGACGTTGCAGCAGGGACGGATACAGCCCCAGACAGACAAACATCAGCAGCAGGCCGAGCAGGCCGGACGGGCCGATCGCCAGACCGGCGAGCCGCAGCAGGGCATACCCAGCCACACCCGGCAGGAGAATCACCAGGAAGGCCAGCGTGAAGATGGAGCCGATCCCCACGGATCCCTTCGGCCGGGCACGGCGCCCCGGCGGGGCCGGTTGTGACGTCCGCTCATCTCGGTCGTCCAGCTGGTCACTATCCATGATCGCGCCGCCTTCGGGCATCGGTCTCTTCAACGCCTCCGGCGGCGCGAAAAACATGATCGCGTCGCCTTCGGCTAGGCACTGATCTCTTGGGGGAGGTCCCGGCGGGCGGGGTCGGGACCGTCGAACTCTCGGATCACGCGGTATCGGGTGTCTCGCTCCACCGGGCGGAACCCGGCATCCCTGATCACCCCGAGCAGGTCGTCACGGGTCATCGTGTCCGGCGTTCCGAAACCGTCGGCGTCATGGGTGATCTTGTATTCGACGACGGACCCGTCCAGGTCGTCCGCGCCGAAGTTCAGGGCGAGCTGGGCGGTGGTCAGACCGTGCATCACCCAGAAGCACTTGATGTGATCGACGTTGTCGAAGAGCAGCCGAGATATCGCGAATGTCTTCAGCGCCTCGGCCCCGGTCGCCATCGGTTGGTTCATGAGCCGGTTGCGGGGGTCACCGGCGGCATCATGCTGGAAGCGCAACGGGATGAACACCACGAACCCGCCGGTGTCATCCTGCAGCTCGCGCAGTCGCAGAACATGGTCGACCCGGTGCCGTGGTTGTTCGATGTGGCCGTAGAGCATGGTGGCCGGTGTCCGCAGGCCCTTGGAATGGGCAAGGCGGTGGATGCGCGACCAGTCCTCCCAGTGCGTCTCGTGCCCCACGATGTGCTGGCGGACCTCCCAGTCGAAGATCTCCGCTCCGCCCCCGGTCAGCGATTCCAGACCGGCGTCGATCAGCTCGTCGAGGATCTCCTCGGCGGGCAGGCCGCTGATCTTCTCGAACCAGTGGATCTCGGTGGCCGTGAACGCCTTGAGCGCCACACCCGGCAGCGCCTTGGACAGCTCACGCAGCGATCGCGGATAGTAACGCCACGGCAGTGTGGGGTGCAGGCCGTTGACGATGTGCAGCTCGGTGATGCCAGCGGGCTCCATCGCCCTGGCCAGCCGCACCGCCTCTTCTATGCGCATCGTGTACGCGTCGGTCTCGCCAGGTTTGCGCTGGAACGAGCAGTAGGCGCAGGATGCCGCGCACACGTTCGTGAGGTTCAGATGCCGGTTGACGTTGAAGTACGTCGCGTCCCCGTTCTTGCGGACGCGGACGGAGTGCGCCAGCTCCCCCAGCCAGGCCAGCTCGTCGCTGGTGTAGAGGGCCTCGCCGTCCGCTCGGCTAAGCCGCTCGCCGGCGTGAACCTTCGCCTCGATCTCACGCTTGAGCCCGACGTCCATGAGAACGAGGGTAGCCCCGCTCGGTGCGACATCTCGCCGACACGTGACCCGCGGCACCACAAACCCCCGACACGCCGGCCAACGACCCGAGAGCTGGGCCTCCCGGAACTCCCAGGTCGGCTTCGCCAACCTGGGAGGAACCCCGGGTGCGGAAGAAACACGATCTAGGCCAGAGCGTCCCCGGGCGAGATGCCGGTGAGGAGCGCGCGGACCTCCGCTTCCTGGTAACGCCGGTGGCCGCCGAGGGTGCGGATCGAAGTCAGCTTCCCGGTCTTGGCCCAGCGGGTCACCGTCTTCGGGTCCACCCGGAACATGCTCGCCACCTCGGCAGGCGTCAGCAGAGGAGCGGATTGCGGTGTTGGTGTCGTTGTCACAGAGCCTCCTGTCACAGAGCGTTGACAGTCAATATACAGAAGGTTCTTGCTTCGGTGGCAATTCGGGCGTGACACATCAGGGTCATGTGGTGACTAGTCCGCTCACGTCCACATGAGTAGCAACACGGTCAGTGACCAGACGCCTTCGAGGATGATAAGGAAGAGATCGCGGCGCCGTACGACCGGCTGGCCGCGGGCGACCGGCTGGTGGTACCGAGGTGGACTTCGCGCCGCTTCCGCTGCCCGGCTGGCCGCGGGCGACCGGCTGGTGGCGTACGCCGCGCCGCGGCCTGCCGCGGGCCGTCAGCTCAAACTCGTCCGAGTCACCGGCGGGCCGGGCCGGCGCTGGAGCGCGGGCCGGCATCAGCACGCCCGGCAGCCCGCTGCGCGGCTTTGCGCTGCAACCGGCCCAGCGGGTAGGTCAGCACACCCACGATCACAAGACCGGCCAGTAACGCGAGGATGGGATTCACACTCAGGATGAGCAGGATGGCCAGCATCACGAGCAGTGCGGCGATCCGCGCGGCGAAATACGGCAACTGCGCTCGTAGGTCGGGCGGGGCCAGGTCGGGCCCGGGACGCCTGGCGGACTGGCCCGGACGTGTACCCGAACCACCGCTTGGGGTGGGCGTCCGGCGCTGCGGCACCCGGTTCGGGTTCGCCGCCGCGTCTTTCTTCCCGCTGCCGTCTTTCTTCCTGCTGTCGTCGCGTGCCATGCTCGCCTCTGTCCCGGCCTGGTATTCATCTCCCCAACTGGCATCCCGAACCGGCATGAGTACGGATGCCGCCGATTCACGGTACGACCCGCCGGATCCGCGGTGGTCATGAGGGCAGGCGCCGGGCGGCGCCGAGCTCACCGGTCCATCGGCGCAGGAGGCTGTTGGGCACGCCGGCCGCGTCCAGGACCTTGCCGGCGACGAAGTCCACGAGCGAGCGCGCATCGGTCGCTCCGGCGTAGAAGCCGGGGCTGGCAGCCGCCACCACCGCGCCCGCGTCGTGCAGCGACAGCATGTGCAGCAGGGTCGAGCGGGTGAACGGCATCTCCCGGGGCACGACCACCAACCGGCGGCCTTCCTTCAGTGTCACGTCGGCGGCACGTTGCAGCAGGTCCTTGGACAGCCCGAGCGCGATCCCGGCCACGGTGGCCGTGCTTGCCGGAACGACGATCATCCCTCTGGTCAGGTACGAACCGCTGCTCGGCCCGGCTGCGAGGTCACCGCAGGACCAGTGGCGGACCAGATCCGCCGCGACCGCCGACCCGACGGTGGACGGGTCGACGCCGAGCCAGCCGGCCAGCGCCTGCGGCCAGCTGCCGTCCCGCCAGGTGACCCCGGTCTCGTCCAGCAGCGTGAGCCGGGCCGCCCTGGAGACGACCAGATCCACCGGCAGCCCGGCGTCCAACAGGCCGCGAAGCACCGACGCCGCATAGGGCGTTCCGCTCGCACCGCTGACGCCCACCACCCACGGCCGCCGCGGTTCGCCTCCGCCCACCTGCGGGATCACCATGTCCCGGTGGTCCCGGTCATTCTGGTCGTTCCGGCGGTCACCAGGTCAGGCCGCGGGAGACGAGATCGATGACGGCGAAGCCGAACAGGGCGATGCCGACGAATCCGTTGGCGGTCAGGAAAGCCCGGTTCACCCGTGACAGGTCGTCCGCGGAGACGATCGCGTGCTCGTAGCAGAACGCGGCGGCGGTCACCGTAAGACCCGCCCACCACCACAGGCCGAAGTTCTCCATCAGCCCGAACACGACGAACAGGACGAACGTCACGACATGGGTGACGATCGAGGCGGTCAACGCCGCATGGACCCCGAAACGGGCCGGCACCGAACCCACGCCGATCCCGCGATCGACCTCGGCGTCCTGGCAGGAGTAGATCAGGTCAAAACCGGCTATCCAGGTACCGACCGCGACCCCGAGCACGACCGCGGCCCACGACCAGCGGTCGGTGATCGCGATCCAGGCGCCGACCGGCGCGACCGCCTGGGCCAGCGCGAGGACGGCGTGCGGGAAGTTGGTGAACCGCTTGGCGTAGGAGTAGACGACCAGGGGGGCGACCGCGAACGGCGCGAGGGCCAGGCAGAGCCAGGACAGTGCCGCGGCGGACCCGCAGAAGACCACCAGGGCGATCGCCGCGCCGACCGCGGCCGTGCGCACCGACACGACGCCGGTGACCAGCTCCCGTCCGGCCGTCCGCGGATTACGTCCGTCGATCTTCCGGTCGATGATCCTGTTGGTCGCCATCGCAAAGGTGCGGGCGGCGACCATCGCGACGGTCACCAGCGCGATGTCCAGCCAGTGCACGGACCGGGACGCGTTGAACGACGCGGCAAGCGTGGACACGTAGGCGAACGGCAGCGCGAACACCGAGTGCTCGATCACCACCACCCGCAGGAAGGCGCGGACGGGACCGTCGGGCGCCGATGCCGGCCCCGGCATTCCCGGGGCGAACGTCGCGTCACTCACCAATGATCAACTCCCGTGACGGCCCGGCAGCCGGCACATCCCCACCGTGGACGGTGGTCATAGCCCGTACTCCTTCCAGCGCCGGGCGACCCGGTCCCTGACCGTCCGGTCCATCACAGCCTCCGCGGGCCAGCCGCCCTCGCGACGGTATCCCTCGGTCGGGAGTTTGCGCGTCGCGTCCACGCCGATCTTCCCGCCGAAGAACTGCTCGTACGAGGCATGGTCGAGGTGGTCGACCGGACCGATCGTGGTCAGCAGGTCGTGGGCGTAGTCGACGTTGCCGAACGCCCGCCATGCCACCTCGGAGTAGTCGTGGACGTCGCAGTCGGCGTCCACGACCACGACGAGTTTGGACAGCGACAGCAACCCGGCGCCCCAGATGGCGTGCATGACCTTCTGCGCGTGCTTGGGATAGCGCTTCTCGATCGAGACGATCGCGCAGTTGTGGAAGACACCTTCGACCGGGAGGTCGTAGTCGACGATCTCCGGAATCATCATCCGTACCAGCGGCAGGAAGATCCGCTCGGTTGCCTTGCCGAGCGGTCCGTCCTCCTGCGGCGGTCGACCCACGACGATCGTCTGGAAGACCGGGTCACGCTGCATGGTCATCACGTCGACGTGCAGGGCGGGGAACGGTTCGACCGGCGTATAAAAACCCGTGTGATCGCCGAACGGACCCTCCGGACGCCGTTCCCCCGGCTCCAGCCAGCCTTCGAGCACGACCTGGGCGTTCGCCGGCACCTGCAGCGGAACAGTCAGGCAGTCGACCATCTCCACCCGCTCGCCGCGTAGGAACCCAGCGAACAGGTACTCGTCGATCTCCGCCGGCAGCGGGGCGGAGGCCGCGTAGGTCACCGCCGGGTCGCAGCCGAACGCGATCGCCACCGGCAGCCTCTCCCCCCGACGCTCGGCGACGGCGTGATGGGCGTTGGAATCCTTGTGGATCTGCCAGTGCATGCCGACCGTCCGGGCGTCATGGCGCTGCAGCCGGTACATGCCGAGATTGCGCTGACCGGTCTCAGGGTGCTTCGTGTGGGTGAGCCCCAGGTTCAGGAACACGCCACCGTCATCCGGCCAGGCATGCACGCCGGGCAGGCGGAGCAGGTCGACGTCCGAGCCCTTGAGCACGACGTCCTGACACGGCGCGGTCCGGACCTTGCGGGGTGGCACCGACCGGAGCGCGGCGACTTTGCCGAAAGCCTCCCGCAGCCCTCCGAGCCCGACGGGAAGCTCGGGCCTGAGCAGGGCGGCGATCCGGTCGCCGATCTCGTCGAGGCTGCCGGCCCCCAGCGCGGCGGCCATCCGCTGTTCGGTTCCGAAGACGTTGATGGCCAGTGGCATGTCGGCGCCAAGCGGCTGGTCGAACAGCAGTGCCGGCCCGCGCTCGCGCACCACCCGCGTAACGATCTCGGTGACTTCCAGGACCGGGTCGACCGGGACGCGGACGTGCCGCAGGTCGCCGTGACGCTCGAGATGAACGAGGAACGCACGCAGATCCGCCCAGGCCATGACGTCCATCCTCGCAGCAACCGCCGCGCCGGCCGGCCCGCCCCGCGGCTGCGCCAGGCCGGCGGCCGCCACCGGGCATCGGGCAGGCGGCCGTGCCGAGGCCCGCACCCGGATTGCCCGCACCCGGTGGTTACCGCCCATGCGGCACGTCCGGCGATCGAAAGGAGCACACTAGGAGTGTTGTCATTGCGCACCAGCCGCCCCGGCGCTACTGATCCGACTGAACGGGCGGACGGCTCCAATGGGCATTCGCTGTTCCAATAGGCATTAGCTGTACCGTCGAATGACGGGTATGGATCGGCACGCGATCAGGACTCCAGGTCATGACGGACGGTCATGACGGACGGAGCGAAGACTGGAGAGGAGCAACGGTGCGGTGGTGGGGTTCGTACTGACGCTGGTGGTCTTCGGCTTCTGGATTTTCGCGCTCATTGACGCGATCATGACCCCATCCGTTGCCGTGCGCATGTTCCCCAAGATTGCCTGGATTGTGATCATCGTTCTCTTCTACGCCGTCGGCGGCGTGGTCTGGTTCATTGTCGGCCGCCCTCGCCAGAACGACCGGGCCGGCGAGGGTATCGGTCCTACCGATCATCCGATGTGGGAGGGCCGGGGTCGCTGGGCCGGCGGTGACGGCTTCGGCCGGGGCAGCCGGGACGGCGACCAGGACGGGCCGACGGCCGCCCGGCGACCGTCATGGCCGCGCCGGAGTCCCGCGCCACGGCTGGTCGCACCCGACGACAACCCCGAGTTCCTGCGGGAACTGTCCGAGCGCATCCGCCGCGGGGACGGCGACGGCACGTCCCGGAGCTGACCGCGAGCGGTCCTCACGGCAACGTCAACGGGCCCGGCGCCGGTGGGCCGGCGTTTCCAAGCGCCAGCCCTCGGCGTGACCCCGTCGGCCTCAGTCGGCTATTGGCGTGATCCGTCGAGGGCGTCAGCCACCCGGCTATTGGCGTGCTTCGTCGGCGGCGCCAGCCACCCGACCATTAGCATGATCCGTCGACAGCGCCAGCCACCCGACCATTAGCATGATCCGTCGGCGATGTCAGCCGTCGATACCTGCATAGGAGTGCAGGCCCGAGATCACCAGGTTCACCAGGTAGTAGTCGACGAACAGCGCGCTGAAACCCAGCAGCGATATCGCTGCGGCCCTACGACCCTTCCAGCCGGCGGTGGCACGGGCATGCAGGTAGGCCGCGTAGATCACCCAGGTGATGAACGACCACGTCTCCTTGGGATCCCAGCCCCAGTAACGGCCCCAGGCCGCCTCCGCCCAGATGGCGCCGGCGACGACCGCGAACGTCCAGACCGGGAATGCGAAGCCGATCACACGGTAGGTGATGCGGTCCAGCGACGCGGCCGCGGGCAGGCGCATCATGATCCCACCGCGCCTGCGCATCGCCGCGGAGGCCTCGGCCCGGCCGGTGGCGACCGCCGCGAGCCGGTTCTCCCAGCGGTCCTTGAGCAGGTACAGGACGGTGGTGACCGCCGAGACCATGAACACGCCGCTGGCCACGATCGCCGCCACAACGTGAATCTTGAGCCAGTAGGAGTTGAGCGCCGGGACAAGGGGGCCCGCCGCCACGTAGAGCACCGTGCCGGCGAGACCGAGGTAGAGGACCACCGGCAGCATCACGAAGACGCCCAGCCAACGGATCCGCGCCCGGGTCCGGGCCAGCATGCCCAGATAGGTCAGCACGGCAACCAAGGTGATCATGGATGAGAACTCGTACATGTTCCCCCACGGCACCCGGTTCGCGGCCAGGCCCCGGGCCGTCACCGAACCCACGTGCGCCGCACACCCGAGGACGGTCAGCACTACCGCGGTCCGGCCGATCCAGCGCGCCCGGGGTGAGGTCGACGGGTCCGCACCCTCCCCGGCCATCACCGCGGTCACGGCTGCCCGATCGGAAGCCCGCTGGGCCGCTCGGGCGTCCGCCGCGGCAAGTGCCGCGGCAGCAGGGTCCACAACAAGATCATGATTGTCCGCCGCACGGGGGACGGACACCCCCGCCGCGTCCGCGCCGACCATGGCGGCAACCCGTCCGGGTGCCGTGACCGCCGTGACCGGCACCGATGACACCGGTGACACCGACGCCCCCGTCCGGCGCTCCACCAGGGCCGTGGCGCCGGAGGTGCGCCCGAAGCGACTGAAGGCGAACTCGGCCGCATAACCGAGCATCGCCAGCGCGTAGACCGCCATGGTCACGCCGAGAAGATGATCGGACAACGCGGCAAGGCCGGAGTTGACGGACATCACAGCTCCTGTTCGGTGGGGTCCCCGGATCCGGTGGGGGTCCCGGAGGCCCAGATGGCTGTTGCCGTCCGGTCCGACGGCGTCCGAGCCGACGAGTCCGACCGGGCCGAGCCGTCCGCCCGGTCCGGAGGCACGCCCTCGGCGGGTGCGGTGGCCGTCCGCACATCCTGGATGATCGCCTGCAGTTCGGCCGCGAAGCCGTCGGTGTCGGAGCGGGACAGCCCACCGACCTCGACCATGGTCACCGCGCGGGCATCGGCATCGGCATCGGCATCGGCCCGCGCGGTGCGTGGCGG
>NZ_CAAAFT010000452.1:9258-13156 GCF_900634765.1 Candidatus Protofrankia californiensis
GCCCTTGAACGGATCCGACTTGGTCTGGAACGTGGCGAACTCACGGACCCCGTCGACCTCCAGGGACATTCCGCCGGGCAGACCGCTGATCGTCCGCTGGTCGGGGTTGTTCAACGCGAGCACCTGCGCCACCCGACCCGTACCGATCGGGCCGTCCAGCCGCAGCTGGCGCATGTCCCGGGTGTCCAGCGAGTAGACGTTCTGCGGCACGCCCTCGTTGATGTGGAGGTTGCCGACATAGCCGGTGAGGGTGAGACCGGGGGCGTCCGCGGCCGGATGGGTCGAGATGTAACCGTGCGCCGGATCGAGCTGCGTGGTCGGGGTGAACACGCCGGTGAACGCCAGCTGCTGCGGTTCACGGGTCGGCCCGGTCGGCGCAAGCCCAGTGTCGCCGATCTTCAACGTGCAGGTGGACGCGAACATGGCGTCCCGCGGCGTACAGGGCTGGTAGCCCTCCCAGACAATGCTGCCGTCACTGTTCTTCAGCACGAAGTGCGGCGCGTAGCCGTGCCCGATCAGGTAGACCTTGGCGCTGCCGATCGCCAGCGGATGGTTGACCCGGATGTCGACCGTGCGGGTGGGTCCGCCGAGATCGGCGGTGTACGCGACTTCGGCGCGAAAGTCCGCCGGCTGGCCGCTGGGCTGGTACGACGCGGTGAACTCGTCCAGCGTCAGGGAGAACGGCGTCAGGTCACCGGCGGGGTCGACCAGCTTGCCCCGGCTGAACTGGTCGTAGGAGACCAGCGTGTTCGTGAAACCGTCGCCTTTGATGACCAGGACGGTGCCCTGGTAGCCGAACCACGAGCCCAGCCCGACTCCGACGAGCATCAGCACCAACGCGATGTGGAAGACGAGGTTTCCGGTCTCGCGCAGGTAGCCCTTTTCCGCCGCCACGGAGAAATCACGGCTGCCGTCGGGCCGGGTCGCGTCCTCGGGCGCGACCACGACCCGGAACCGCCGCAGCCGCAGGACCACGCCCGCGGCCTCGATCACCTCCGGTGGACGCAGCGAGCTGTCCCACGACCGGCCGCCGGCCAGCCGGCTCGGCCGGGCCGGTGCCCGCGGCGGCCGTCCCACCAGCGCCCTGGCATGCCATCGGACCCTGGAGGCCAGACAGCCGATCAGGGAGACGAACAGCAGCAGGTAGATCGCGGCGAACCAGGGAGCACCGAAAACGTTGAAGGCCGACAGCCTGTCGAGAAACGGCGCGAGCGAGGGATGATCGCGGAAGTACTGCTCGACCTTCAACGGGTTCAGCGACCGCTGCGGCAGCAGGGAGCCGGGAACAGCCGCAAGCGCGAAGAGGAACAGCAGCAGCAACGCCGTACGCATGCTGGTCAGCTGGTGCCAAGCACGCCGGAGCGGGCCAATGACCAACCGCGGGGAACGAGACGCGCCGCTGGCGCCGCCGCCTCCACCACCTCCGCCACGCGGTCCGGACGGCGCCGCGGGCGCACGCTCACGCACCTCGTCGGGCACGGTCGTCAGGATCCCGACCCCGTCGGAGGCACCGGTCGAGTCGGTCGGGTCAGTGGCCCCGATCAGGTCGGTGGCCCCGATCGGATCGCCCACGTCTGATACAGCCATGGTTGCCGTCGCTCCTGATCCGTCGGTCACCGGGCCTGGAGCACCACCGCGCGCCGGGTTGGGGCGGGGCGGGCGCGTCCGGTCGCTCCGCCCGCTCACAAGGGGGTCTCCGCAAATCCCGGCACGTAGGGCCGGAGAGAAGCGATCAGGTCGGTCCAGGCACCGGTGACCTGGAGAAGTCCGACGGCGACGAGAAGCAGGCCCCCGGCAAGAGTGAGCGCCCGAGCGCGCCTGCGGGCCGCCGCCAGAACGCCGGCCACCTGCCGGAAGGCCAAGCCCACGACGAGGAACGGCACCCCCAGGCCGAAACAGTAGACGGCGGAGAGGAACGCGCCCCGACCGGCGGTCGCGCTCTGCACCGCAAGCCCCAGCACCGCCGTCAGGGTCGGCCCGAGGCACGGCGTCCAACCGATCCCGAACAGGACGCCGAGGACGGGGGCGCCGACCAGGCCAGGCGCGGGCAGCCGGTGGATGCGCCACTCCCGGTTGGCCAGCGACAGTCGGGCGAACACCCCGGCGAACGCCAGCCCCATGACGATGGTCACCGAGCCGAGGATCCGGCTGACGCCGACCTGGTGCAGGGTCAGCCAGCGGCCCAACCCGCCGAAGGCCGCACCATAGCTGACGAAGACGGCGGTGAAGCCGACGACGAACAGCACGGTACCGAGTGTGACCCGGCCCAACAGCCGATGTCGGGCCCGGCTGCTGATGCTGATACCGGTGCTGCCGGCGGGCCGGGAGTCGGCCAGCCGACCGCCGGCTGGCAGCGGCGAGGCGCCAGCGGCCAGCGGCGAAGCACCGGCTGGCAACGGCGAAGCACCGGCCACCAGCGGCGAGGCCCCGGCGCCGACCACGGGTCGGGCGGCCAGTTCCTCGCCCGACAGCCCCGTGACGAAGGACAGGTATCCGGGCACGAGAGGCAGCACGCACGGGGACAGGAACGACAACAGCCCCGCCGCCGCCGCGACCGGTGCGGCAAGCAGCAGTGGTCCGTCCGCGACGAACGACGTGACGCTCACCGGAGGGCTCCCCCCGGCCGGGTGACGCGGCCGATCCCGTCGCCGCTCATACCTGCACGGCTCATACGGCTCATACCGTCACCGCCGGCATCCCGCCGTTCATGCCCGCGCGGCTCACTCATGCGGTCACGGCCGGGGCCGGTGCAGCCGGTATCGATACGGCCCGTGCCCGTACCCCGGGCACCGGTGCAGCCGGTATCGGTGCCGGCGGTGCCCGTGCCCCCGGCGTCCGTACGGCTCATCCCGTCGCTGCTCATGTCTCCGCCCGGAGCCGGGCGAGCACGGGCGTCAGCTCGTCCGGGAGCACACCGCCGGTGAAGCGCGCCGCAAGCCGGCCTTCGCCGTCGAGCACGAAGGTCGACGGCAGACCGGGCGGAACCGGCCAGCGCGCCGCGAGCGTGCCGATCCGGTCGACGATGCTCGGATAGATCACGCCGTTGTCGCGGATGAACGCCTTCGCCGCGGAGAGGTTGTCCTTCTCGTTCACCCCGACAAAGGCCACCTCCGGATTGTCCGCGGCCATCCTGACCAGACCGGGCGTCTCCGCCCGGCACGGCGCGCACCACGACGCCCAGAAGTTCACAACGGTGATCTTCCCGCGGAAGTCCACGAGGCTCAGATCAGGACCGGCCACGGTGGGACCGGTGAGCTCGGGAGCCGGCTTGCGACTGCCGACCGGGACGAAGTCGGAGTTGGGTGCCTGCTGGACGAAACCGAAACCACCGCCGGCGGCCTGGTCCACGCTGTCACTCCCGCTCGAGCACGCGGCCGTCACCAACACCGAGGCAACCGTCATCAGCACCGAGGCGCACAGCGCGCACACGAACCTGAGGGGACGACGGCGGTGCAGCACCCGGCCAACCCGTGCGCGCAACACACCGGATGCCGCTCGCGCGTTCTGCCGCCCGTCCACACACACTCCTCCCGGTGAGGAACCCCGATACGCGAAAGGCACATGATCGCGCCACCGCTGGCCCGCTGACCGGCCGGCTACCGCCCGGACCGGACCGAGCCAGTACATGCCCCGGCCCACCAGCCTACGACCAACTGTAGAACTCAACCCCGAGGATCAGCCCCGGTTACGGGCGCGTCCCGGACAGCCGATGACTCACGCGCTCTGACGATTCAACCGTCCGTCACCGGCCCTCGGACACGTCACCGACTTGCAGAGGGAGCGTCAGAGGACTTGGATCTATAGCCTCCACGTGGAGGCCCTGAACTCAGAAAACGGCTGAACGTCACAGATCGATACACCGTTTCCCCGGCAGCCCCCTTTCAGAAGGGTGGCGGGG
>NZ_CAAAFT010000452.1:13181-14556 GCF_900634765.1 Candidatus Protofrankia californiensis
CCGTTTCCCCGGCAGCCCCCTTTCAGAAGGGTGGCGGGGCGAGGTCCAAAACGGTGTTCGGCCCGGTCCTGCCCGCGGTCGGGTCGTGTGCACCGGCCCCGGACACCGGCGCCGAGACGGACGCTGTGGTGGCCGCGGCGGTGGCCACTGTGGCTGCTGGGGGGGCTGCGGGGCGATCGGGTTCCTCCCAGGACTCGGGCACAGGGCGGGCGGGTTCCTCCCAGGGCTCGGGCACGGTGCGGTACACCCGCCCGGTCGGGGCGGTCCAGGCCACCACTGCGCCCGTGGCCTGTTCCACCCTCCACCCTCCGTCGTGTTTGGCCCGATGATGCCGACGGCACGCGGCGATCAGGTTCCCCTCCGAGGTCGGCCCGCCCTTGGCGTAGGGGCGGACATGATCCAGGTCGCAGGACCGGGCGGGTTTCCGGCAGCCGGGGAACCGGCAGGTGCGATCCCGGGCCCGGACCAGCCGGGCCAGCCCCGGCGACGGAAACCGCCGGCCGACGTCCACCACCCGGCCGTCTACCGGGTCGGTCAGGATCCGCCGCCAGGTCGCGTTCTCGGCCAGCTGGCGGGCGGTGGCGGCGGGGATCGGCCCGTAGCCGGCGAGCTCCCCGGGGCTGTTGGCCACCCCGGCCAGGGTGGTCACCGGGACGAGCACCCCGATCTCCACGGGCACGTCGGCGCCGTGGTCGCGGCCGAGGAGGACGTCGACGAGGGCGTCGGCACGGCGGGCGTCCATGCCCCGGGGATCGTCCGGGGTGGCGGCGCGGCGGGCGAGGGTGTCGAGGCGCTGGTAGGCAGCCTGCGCGTCGGCGGCGGGTAGCAGCGCCCACAGCTCGGCCATCCCGTCCTCGACCGGCCTGATGTGGACCTGCCGCTCCCGGCGGCGCTGCGCCTGCCGGCGGTGAGCCCCGTCGGCGTCGATGGCGAGGACGGCGCGACGCAACGCCTGCCGGAACAGGCTGTGACTGGCTCGCCCGCTGCGGGCGAGCACCTTCGCCTCCGCCGCAGCGGCCTTCTCATCGGACAGGGCGGCGGTGGCCTCGGCCACCGCCCGCAGACGCCCCAGATCGATCGCGCCGGCCTCCAGCGCGGCCAGGGTGGCCTGCAGCCGGCCGATCACCGTCACGGCCAAGTCCAGCTGCATCCGGGCGGCGGCCGGGGACAGGTCCAGCTCGGCGGCGATCTCTTCGGCTGCGAAACTTTCCCCGGCCGAACCCAATTCCGCTTCCGGAGGCTCCCGCAGGGCGGCGAACCGGGCCTGCGTGCGGATCATCAGCGCGTCCAGCCGAGCCTTTTGCCGGCGGATGACGGCCATGATGGTCAGGCAGGCGTCGGCGTCGCACGCCTGGAGTGGGGGCAGGGCGGTGCA
>NZ_CAAAFT010000453.1:0-4613 GCF_900634765.1 Candidatus Protofrankia californiensis
GCTACCGGCCGGTGCCGGCCGGCGCCGGCTGATCGTCCTGTTTCTGGCGTGTTGGGTGGTCATGGCATGCTGGCCGGGTGACCGACGGGGGCAGGGGGTACCGACCCGGACTTCTTCGTGTCCTACACGCAGGTGGACCGGCCGTGGGCGGAGTGGATCGCCTGGACGCTGGAGGACGCCGGCTACCGGGTCCTGTTCCAGGGGTGGGATTTCGTGCCGGGGTCGAACTGGCCGGCGCTGGTACACCAAGGGGTGCGGCGGGCCGAGCGGCTGGTGCTGGTGGTGTCCCCGGCCTACCTGGAGTCGGTGGGTGGGACGGCGGAGTGGCAAGCGATGTGGGCGGCCGATATCGCCGGCGGGGCACGTCGCCTGCTCCCGGTCCTGATCAGCGAGTGCGAACCCGGGGCGTTGGGGCTGCTGGGCACGCGGGGGTGGATTGATCTACGGGATGTCTCCGGGCGGCGGGACGGGGATGAGGAGGTTGCCCGGTCCCGGTTGCTGGCCGGGGTGGAAGCCGCGCAGGTAGGGCGGGGGAAACCGGCCGAGCCGGTACCGCTGCCGGAGCGGGTCGGGTCTGGTGCCCCGCTGTTTCCCGCGGATCTGCCGGCGGTGTGGAACGTGCCGGCCCGGCTGGCCCGGTTCGTCGGCCGGCAGGCGCTGCTCGATCAGCTGCACCGGGAGCTGTCGGCTGCCGGGCTGGTGGCGGTGACCACGGTGGCGGGGATGGGCGGAGTCGGCAAGACCACGCTCGTCATCGAGTACCTCCACCGCCACGCCGACGCGTTCGACCGGGTGGGTTGGGTGCCGGCGGAGAACCCGGAGCTGATCGGCAGCTACCTGGCCGAACTGGCCCCAACGGTGGGCCTATCGCGGGAGGCGGTGGTGGTGGCGGTGGCGGGCTGGGCACGCCAACCCCGGTCGCTGCTGGTGTTCGACAACGCCGACGGCCCCGTGGTGCTCACAGCTCTGCGGCCGTCACCGGGGCCGGGCCGGCTGCTGGTGACGTCCCGGCGGGCCGGCTGGCGGCAGCTCGGCCAGGTGGTGGACGTCCCGACGCCACCGCGGGCCGAGGCGATGGTCATGCTCACCGGCCGGTTCCCGGACATGGATCCGATGGTGGCCGATCGGATCTGCGACCTGCTAGGGGATCTGCCGTTGGCCGTCGAGCAGGCCGCCGGCTACCTCGACCAGACCGGCATACCCCCAGGCGAGTACGCCGACCTGCTGGTCGACCGGTTGGAGGACATGCTCGGCCGGGGGGCGGTGCCCGACCCGGTGGAGCGGGCGGCGCGGACGGTCGCCACCCTGTGGGAGCTGTCGATCGCCCGGCTGCGCCGAGAGCATCCGGCTGCGGTGGCGCTGCTGGAACTGTGGGCGTTCTGCGATGCGGACGCGATCCCGTTGGAGTTGTTCACCACCGTCCCGGACGCCCTCGGCGGACCGTTACGGGAGGTGGCCGCGGACCGGGTGGGGTGGGCGGAGACGGTCGGGGCGCTGGTCGGCTACAGCCTGGCCCGCCGCGACACCGACACGGTCAGTGTGCACCGGCTGGTCCAGGCCGCGACCCGGACGACCCTGACCGTCGAGCAGGCGGCGGGCAGGGTCGGGGTGCTGGTGGAGGTGTGCGCCGCCGTCCTGCCCGGGGACATCAGGGGGAATCCGGCGGTGTGGCCGCGGTGGCGGCGCTGCCTGCCGCATGTGCTCGCGGTCCTCGCACGGGCCGACGGCGCCAACCCGCCGCCCGGCGGGCTGACCTGGCTGTGCGACCGCACCGCCGTCTACCTGGACGAGCACGGCCAGCCCGACCAAGCCGTCGCCTTGTTCCGCCGTGTCCTGACCCTCGAGGAGAGCACCTTCGGCCCCGACCACCCCGACACCCTGGCCGCGCGGGGCAACCTCGCCAGCACCTACCGGTCGGCGGGGCGGATGGAGCAGGCCATCGCCCTGCACGAGCAGACAGTGGCCGACCTGCTGCGGCTCCTCGGCCCCCGACCACCCCCACACCCTGCGCTCGCGGCACAACCTCGCCAGCACCTACCGGTCGGCGGGACGGGTGGAACAGGCCCTCGCCCTGCACGAGCAGACCCTGGCCGACGCCCTGCGGGTCCTCGGCCCGAACCATCCCTTTGTTGTCACGGTTAGAGAAAATCTTGCCGGTGCCACGAAGGCTATGAAAGCTGCCACGGACAGCACGTAATGGCGCGGGTTCATCGGGAAGCTGTTCGGGCGGTGTGGGTGGGACAGGTCCGAGCGGTATGCGCGTCGAGGCTGCATACTGTTCGTCCTACTGGAAGTTGTTGATCCCTGACAGCGGATGTGGCCTGCCGTGGGTCTGACTTCTCGGTCGGATCGTCACCAACCTGAACCAGACGCTCTCTCGGACACGTCACCGATCATCAGTGGCCCAGGAATTCAGGCGCCGACGGAGCCGGGCTGGTTCGTGCTCGGGCCGTTGGGCTCGGCGTAGTCGACCCGCACCAGCCGGTCCGCCGAGTAGACCGCCGAGGTGACGCTCGCGAGCGCGCACTGGCGACGGTCCGGCCGGTGCCAGAGCTTCTGGCCCTCCAGCGCGCGCCGGGTCGTCCACACCGGCAACTGGTGACTAACGAGCACCACCTCGCGACCGGGGAAGGCATCACGCCACTCGGCCACGGCGGCGATCATGCGTCCGGCGATCTCGCTGTAGGGCTCACCCCAGGACGGCCTGAACGGATTGATCAGCACCCTCCACATCCGCGGATAGCGGATCAGAGCCGGCCCGGCCTCGAACGGCTTGCCCTCGAAGACGTTGCGGCTCTCGATGAGGCGAGGATCGACGTCCACGCCGACGCCCAGGGCCTGCGCGATGGGCGCGGCGGTCTGCTGCGCCCGTTCGAGCGGGCTCGCCACGACCGCGGCGACGTCACGTCCGGCCAGGAACTCCGCCGTAATCTTCGCCTGCCGGACCCCCGCTTCGGACAGGCGGAACCCGGGCAGCCTGCCGTACAGGATCTTCTCCGGGTTGAACACCTCACCGTGGCGTACCAGGTGGACGGTGGTCAGCCCGTCCGGCGACGCTGCTTCAGGCGCTGGGGACCGATGCTGGCGGATGGGGCCGGTTGCCCCGGGCCGTGCAGGTGTCATGGACGCTTCCCTCCAGCGCTCGCGGCCGGGATCGGTTCGGGCACGCCGGCCGCGGCACGGGCCGCCGCCGGCGCGGCGCCCGCGATCCGCTCGACGACCTCGTCATCGTGTGCCGCCGACACGAACCACGCCTCGTAGCCGGAAGGCGGCAGGTACACCCCGGCATCCAGCATGGCGTGAAAGAACGCGGCATACCGGGCGCTGGACTGCGTCCGCGCTCCCGCATAGTCGACCACCGACGGTGCGTCGGTGAAGAAGAAACTGAACAGTGAGCCGGCGCTGCTCGGCAGGTGCGGCACTCCCTGCTCGGTCAGCGCCGTCGAGACGATGCCGGCGACGTCGCCGGCGCGCGCGTCCACCGTGGCGTACACCTCGGGCGTGCAGGCGCGCAGGGTGGCAAGGCCAGCGGCGACGGCGAGCGGGTTACCCGACAACGTCCCGGCCTGGTAGACGGGGCCGGCCGGGGCAAGGTGGGCCATCACCTCGGCGCGCCCGCCGAAAGCCGCCGCCGGCAGCCCGCCGCCCATCACCTTGCCGAAGGTGAACAGATCCGGAGCCCATCCCTCGACGGCGCCCTCTGCTCCCCACCAGCCGGCCGGGCCGATCCGGAAACCGGTCATGACTTCGTCCAGGATGAGCAGGGCACCATGGACGTCGCACAGCCGCTGCAGCCCGGCGTTGAAACCCGGCAGCGGTGGGACGACCCCCATGTTCGCCGCGGCGGCCTCGGTGATGACAGCGGCGATCTGCTCGGGGTACTCGGCGAAGGCTGCCTCCACGCAGGTCAGATCGTTGTAGGGCAGGACGATCGTGTCCGAAGCGGTCGCCGTGGTCACCCCCGGCGTGTCCGGCAGACCGAGAGTTGCCACCCCCGAACCCGCGGCGGCAAGCAGCGCGTCGACATGACCATGGTAACAGCCGGCAAATTTTATGATCTTCGATCGGCCGGTGAAGCCACGGGCGAGCCGCAATGCGCTCATGGTGGCCTCGGTCCCGGAGTTGACCAGCCGGATCTGCTCGATGGGCCGCACCCGGGACACGATCTCCTCGGCCAGTTCGACCTCGCCCGGACTCGGCGTGCCGTAGCTCGTGCCCCGCGACGCGGCCACCCGCAGGGCCTCGACGACCGCCGGGTGGGCATGCCCCAGGATCATCGGACCCCAGGAACAGACCAGGTCGACGTATCTGCGGCCGTCCACGTCAGTGAGGTACGCACCGTTCCCGGACACCATGAAGCGCGGCGTGCCGCCGACCGCCCTGAACGCCCGAACAGGCGAATTGACCCCGCCGGGAATGATCCGCTGAGCTCGACGGAACAATTCCTCGGAGGCTGCGGCCCCGGACACGACTGACATGCCACCGATCCTCGCAGGTCGGCGCCGCACCCCGCTGGCCCTGGTCGTACCAGCGGCGTCGTACCGGTCGTACCAGCGGCTTGGTGCCGGCCGATAGCCCCGGGCTCCGCCTGCCGAAAATCCGGGCTCCGCCTG
>NZ_CAAAFT010000453.1:5233-9541 GCF_900634765.1 Candidatus Protofrankia californiensis
GTGCCGGCCGATAGCCCCGGGCTCCGCCTGCCGAAAATCCGGGCTCCGCCTGCCGAAGATCCGGCTGACCCCCGGGGGGCCGCCGGTGGGTGGGGGATGGCCCAGCCGCCCACCGGCGGCGGTCCATGGCACGGCATACCTACCGTGCACCGGCGGATGCCGGCGCGAATACGCCGTCCGTGCACCTGGCCGGAGGCCGGCGCGGGTGCGCCGCCGAGCCCACCCGCGCCGGAGGTGTCACGACGCATCTCCGAGCATGACGCAGCGGGTCGCGCGGCGCTCGTTGTAGCGGTTGACCATGCGGGACCCGCGGTGACGGACCACCGACGTGTCCATCCGCCGGATCCGTCTACCTGGTCCGGCCACCCGATCCGTCCGCCGCCGGATCCGATCCGGCCAACCGGCCCGAACCTCCTGCGCACTTCCTGCGCAACGCCGGGCGGGAATTCTGACATATCCCCTGAATCAGAATGCCGTTACCGACTCCACCGGTCACCCGGCCGGATTGACAGTCCAGCTTTTGTAACCGGACACTCGCAGTCGAGTAATCGGAAGCGGAGAACGGTGCGGATGGAGAACGGTGAGGACATGGCCCGTCGACGGATGGCAAACATGCTGGCTCTCGCCGTACTCGGACTACTCAACGAACGGCCTATGCACCCATACGAGATGTCGACGACGATGCGTGAACGACACAAGGAAGACAGCATCAAGCTGACGTACGGCTCGCTCTACACGGTGGTGGACGCGCTGGCCCATAACGGTTACATCACCGCTCGCGAGACCCTCCGCGAAGGTCGGCGGCCGGAACGGACCATCTACGAGATCACTCCGGCCGGCCGGACCGAACTCTACGACTGGATGTCCGAGTTGGTCAGTACACCCGCCAAGGAATACCTTCGTTTCGAGGCGGCGCTTTCCATGCTGGCAGTACTCACACCCGAGGACACCGTCCGGCTGCTCACCGAACGCCGCAACCGGCTCATACTCCAGATCGAGCACAGCCACGCGGGCGAGGCGCTCGCCGTACGTAAAGGGCTCCCTCGGCTGTTCACCCTGGAAACCGAGTATTTCAGCGCGCTGACAGAGGCCGAGTTGCGCTACGTGGACGAGCTCATCTCAGAAATCACGAACAGGACGCTGGACGGCATCCACATCTGGGACGCGATCCACACCCGCGGCGAGACCGATCCCGACCGGATACGAGAGGTTGTGATCAAGGCTCTGGAAGCCGGCAGCCGCAAGGACTTCGCGCCCAGGTCCGTCGTGAACACGACCGGACGGGCTATCACCGCCCGGGTCGGACCGGAGGGCACCGACCGCGAATCCCCCGCCGCCCAATCCTGCCATCCCTTGTCGTCCGTCGAACCCGCGGACGGCGATACAGAATCCGACACGGACCTCCTACACGGGAAGAATCCATAGTTATCCGTATTGCGACATCCGACCCGTTCACGGTCGTCCCACAATTCCTGCTCGTCTTTGAAGGATCACATATCCAGCCGACCTGGACACAGGTGACCCGGAGACCTGAGCCTCCGGCAGAACGAAAGGAAAATAATCGTGCCGCCTTCGGCCCACCAGGTCTCCGGGAGATCCAACGTAAATCTCCGGCCGGCGCAGCCATGACCTATCCTGATCACGCCGCCAGAGGCCACAAAGAGTAATTCAGAAAAAGGGGGACCTGATGACCTCACACCCGGCTCCGGCACACGCCGGGCAGCCACCCGGCATCTCCACGACGCAGCTGGCCGAAGCACCCGAAACAGTCGAGCCCGCGGCGGCAACGGCCACGCTGACGCAGCCGGCCAGCGCCACGCGGACAGCCACGGACACGGACACGGACACAGCGACCTTCGGGACCGCCGTGATCACCAACCCTGGCGAGCGTTTCGCGATCCAGGCCGAAGACCTGGTGAAGACCTACCGCGGGGGCGTCCAGGCGCTGTCCGGCCTGAGCTTCGGTGTCGCCCCCGGGACGGTGTTCGGCCTGTTGGGGCCCAACGGCGCCGGGAAATCCACGACGGTGAAGATCCTCACCACGCTGTCGCGCCCGGACTCGGGAACAGCCAGCGTGGCCGGGATCGACGTCCTCGCCCACCCCGGCCAGGTCCGGCACCGCATCGGTGTCGTCGCCCAACGGTCCGGCATCGATCTGGAGGCGACCGGTCGCGAGAACATCGCACTTGCCGCCCGTCTGCACGGACTGCCCCGCCCCATGGTGATCGACCGGGTCGCCGCGCTGCTCGACCAGTTCGAGCTGGCAGCGGCCGCGGACCGGCCGGCGCGCACCTATTCCGGCGGCATGCTGCGCAAGCTCGACGTGGCGGTCGGCCTGGTTCACCGGCCCAGTGTGCTCTTCCTCGACGAGCCCACCACCGGCCTGGACCCACAGGCACGCGCCCAGATGTGGGACGAGATCGGTTCTCTCGCGGCGGACGGCCTGACGATCCTGCTCACCACGCATTACCTCGAGGAGGCAGACCGGCTCGCGTCCCTCGTCGCCATCATCGACGGCGGGCGCATCCTCGTCCAAGGCAGCCCCGACGAGCTCAAGAGCGAACTGAAAGGTGACGCCGTCCACCTTGAGCTCGCGACCGTCCCGGCTGCCGCGGTCGTGGACACGGTGACCGCGGCCCTCGGCCAGGTCCCGGGCGTCACCGGAACCACGGTGGACGGCCGAGAGGTTCACGCTCGGGTGACGCACGGCGCCTCATCGCTACCTGCCGTGTTCGCAGCCCTCGACCGCGTGGACGTTGCGGTGGTCGCGGCGACGATCGCCCGGCCGTCCCTCGACGACGTCTACCTGCGCCACGTCGGCCGCCGGTTCACCGCCGACGCGAGTTCCGGTTCCGGGCCGGATGCCGGCGCCACCCAGGACAAGACCACTGAGGACAAGGCTGCCCAGCGCAAAGCTGTTCCGGACAAGGGGGTGGCCTGATGGCAGGCCTCACTGACACCGACACGACCGCCGGCACCGACACAACCGTGGGTACCGACACGACCGCCGACACCGAGGCGACCGGCAGCACGAACGCCGGGACGGCCAGTAGCACCGACACCAGAACCAACATCAGAACCAACGCCAGGACGGACACGGACGACAGCACCGATGCTTCCGGCCCCGATCCCACAGCCGATCCCACAGCCGATGCCCCGGCCGATCCTGACACCACGATCAGCACCCCGACCGGCAGCAACGTCGAAGCCGGCATCCCAGCCGGCCCTGACAGCAAGACCGGCACCCTGGCCAGCGCCACCGCCAAGAGCGACATCCTGGCCAACCCCAACACCACGATCAACGCCTCGCCCGGCGCCGCCACCAAAGTCGGCATCCCGGCCGGCCCTGACAGCGCCACGGACATCCTGAGGTCACGGCCGCTGCCTGCCGAGCGGAGCGAATTCACGGCCTCGGCCGGCAGCCAGCTATGGTGGCTAACCGTTCGTCACCTGCATTCGACGCTGCGCCAGCCGGCCTACCTGGCGATCACGATCGTGCAGGCGGTGGTGTGGCTGCCCCTGTTCGGGTCGCTGTTCCGCCGGGTCGTGGACGTTCCCGGCTTCGGCGGCGGCTCCTATTTCGATTTCCTCACGCCCGGCGTCGTGGTGATGAGCGCGCTGTTCTCGGCAGGCTGGTCCGGGATGAACGCCATCATCGAGATCGACCGCGGCGTGACGGATCGTATGCTGACGTCCCCGGTCCGGCGCGGCGCCCTGATCGGCAGCAGACTCGTCTTCCAGGTGATAGTGACCATCATCCAGTCGGTCATCATCATGCTGCTCGGCTGGGCGATCGGAGCCCGGTACCACAACGGGCTGCTGGGTCCGGCCGTACTGCTCGCCGGTGCCGCGCTGATCGCGGTCATCGTGGCGTCCCTGTCCTATGCGCTCGCCCTGATCGTGCGCAGGGAAGAGGTCCTGATCGCGGCGGTGAACTTCTGCATCCTGCCGCTGACGTTCCTGTCATCCGCGATCATGGCAAAGGATCTCATGCCGGGCTGGATGCAGGCTGTCGCCTGGGTCAACCCGGTGGACTGGGCGGTGACCGCCGTCCGCGAGGTCGGATCGGTCGACCCGGACTGGCTCTCCGTCGGCCTCCATCTGTCCTACCTTGCCGCGCTGGCGCTGGTGGCGGGAAGACTCGCGACCCGCGCCTTCGACGTCTACCACCGCTCCCTGTAGGTGCGCCTGTCACCGCTCCCTGTAGGTAAGGACGGCCCGCTTCCGGTGAACAGGTTCCGGTGAAGCATTGCCCGAGGTAACCCGTAACCCGCCTCCGCGTGTGCCGCCCCGCTGCCGGTGCCCGCG
>NZ_CAAAFT010000454.1:0-6251 GCF_900634765.1 Candidatus Protofrankia californiensis
TCATCGATAAATCGATCGTTGAGGCCGGCAAGTATCGACACCACCCTGTCCCGGAGATCCGCATAGGCTCCGTCGAAACGGCCGAACGAGAGGCTCGAATGAAAAACAAGGTTCGGGAAGGCGTGCTCAGCCAAATCAAAGAAGCTGAATTCCGGTACGTTCTCGAGCGCGAATAAACGCCGCCAGAACTCGGACAGCTCCGCTGGGTCGTGAAAGAAGAACACGTCGCCCTCACCATGCTGACCACGTACAACGAGATGTCCCCGGCGAGTGGAGCCCGGGAAGACCACGCAGGCAACCCCATATCGCTCGAGGACCATGAGCAGTGCATATGCGGCGGAGAGCGTCATTACAGGCTCTCCACCGTCGATGCTCACGGGGGTATCAACATCCGGGATGTCGTCCCATTCCGGGCATCGCGAAAGCTGAGTGTGACTCAGCAGCAGCGTGTCCCGGTCCACGTTGGACGGGTACTCACCACAGAGGAACTGGTAGAGCTCGCAATCGTCCAGACACTTCACCGCGTCCCACATCGGCGCGCAGGCAACCCCGAAGCGGTCCTCGGCCCGGAGTGTTCGCAAGGTCTCGTTGAGCTCATCCAAATGATGTTCGATCTGGGCGTCGGATAATCCCCGGAAGTCGAAGCTCGCCTCGTCGACGACGAGACGAGGACCGCCACTATTTTTCTCGGCGCTTCGCACGCGCCAGCCTCCCCAGGTCCTCCTCGATCTGATCGAAAAATCCCTTCGGCCACATAGTGAGTCCGCCGCGGCCGGTAAGCTCTATCGCAACCGGAGCACCGTCTTCACCATCGCCGAAGAAATGCACCACCACCTCTCCTCGATCGAGAACCCGGTCGTCCGCGACGGCCAGGCGTATACCGTTGATCACGTGGTCGCTATGTGTTTCGACAACCACCTGTGCGCCACTTCCCGCGACTCGGCCAAGGAATCGGCCGAGCCGGGACTGGCCCGCCGGATGCAGATGAGCCTCAGGATTCTCGACGATCAATACACCATCTGCCGGCATCAGCAGGCCGGCGACGATGATTGGCAACGCGTAGGAGAAACCGAAACCCATGTTGGCAGGTCTGATCTGCTCGCTCAGTAATCCGGGCTCCTGAAAGCGGATCAAGCTAGCCGTGATCCCTGCCGGCCATTGCGCAGTGATTCTAATCGGCCGGATGATCTCAGATGCCCAGGTCTCGACCTGGGTACGCAGCGTTGTGACGCCGTGTTCCACGGTACGAGGATGGCGCAATGCTTCACGAACCTCCACAGTCTCATGAAGAGCCAGTGCCTGTGCCGTGTACTCGCCACGCACACCGACACCGATACGATCCGGGTCTTCAGCGGTGACATCCAGCTGATCCCGAGGACCAAGCCTTTCCGCGTTGAGATAACTGAACGACACGCCTTGACCTGCGAGCAGAGCTGGAACGATGGTCGGACGGTCACGTATCGGCAGATTCAGAGCTCGATCGTCCGGGACGTCAAACAAATACCGGGACGAGGCCCCGCCGGAATCGATCCGGATTTCGATCTCCTGATGCTCGGCTTCAGGGTGTAGGATATCGAATGCTTCACCAAGCGCCAGCCCGTATGGTCCGTTGAGCTGCACGACACGAGTACCCGTGTTCTCTGCCACCTGCCGAGCGAGCAGCAGAGCCTGGATAGCGGTACTCTTCCCGGTACCGTTCAGTCCGGTGAGAACAGTCAGAGGCCGGATCGTCAGGTCGGTCGAGACAAATCGTTTGAAATTGCGGACCGCAAGAGTAGTCATCGCAGGCCGGCCTGTGCGGCCTGGCCAGCCAGAGCAAACCGTAGCCGCACCTTCCTGGGATCTCCTGTCGATGTCGTGATCGCATCGATATACGCTCGATCATGAGTCATGAGATCGCGTGCCGCGGCCACCACCGGCTCCTTGCGCCTGGTCAGGTCTGCGAGGTCATACTGACCGAGCACATACGACCAGCTTTCAAACAACGGTCGGTTGATCGGATTCCGCGCGCTCGCTCCCCGAGGCCATTTTCGGAACGCGTGCTCGCCAAATACCTCATAACTTTTGATCATCGCCGATCGAAAAGAGGCGTGAAGTTCCGTCAAACGGTCGTCCGGAACCTCTCGCGGGTCGTCGAGCATGGTTGTCGTTCTCTCCAGGAAAGCGTCCATGGAGCCCTCGCGAACATAGCCGTCGACACCGTACAGCCAAAAGGCACAGTACCGGAGAACCACCTCGCGGTCATCCATCCGAATATGATCACGAAAACGCTCACCCGTAGCACGATCGAACTCCGGGGTGTGCGTGCACCGTTTGAGGAAGCTTCGGCTTCGCTCCCTGCTCATGCAGTGCCGGATCTCCTGGGCATTGAGGGGTGTGCCACCGGTGTTGATTCGTTTGAAGATGTCGTACTTGACACCCGGAGGGGTGGTCGGATCAATGACGTGGACAACGATCTGTGCATTGTTGATCCGACGCTGCAGGGCCGGAGTCAGCTCCTCGAAGCGTTTCTTCGCAGCCGAATCGAGATACTCCAGGTCGGTCAGTGCGAACGCCTGCTGCTGACCTCGTACATAGCTGTGCACGGTGGACAGCCGCTGCAAACCGTCGACGACACGCATCATGCCGTTGGTGTCCTCGGCGAAATAAAATGCCGGTAGCGGGATCTGCAGCAGGATCGATTCGATGAGGCGCGACTTTTGGCGAGCCTTCCAGACCGTGTTCCGCTGGAAGTCGGGGGCCAGCTCCAAATCACCGTCGTCGATCAGGTCGAGGATGTTACGAAGAGAGAACTGCTTCGTGCCGACCCGGATGTCATCTGGATTCCAGGGCCTGGCGATCGCCGACTGCTCGTCACCGAGCTCGATCTCGACACCGGTTGCCATGTTGTCGAAGTACTCTTCACGAACGTCGATGCCGTCCTCCGCCATGTCGACGCATCCTCCGGGTCCATTCGGGTCCGACGCCGATCCTACGAGACGTGGCAACGCGAGACTCGTCCCACATCAGGCCCCGCGGTTGGCTGCGTGTATGCCGACCATCCCTCAACCGGCGCACACCCGACGGGGCCAACGCTCCGGCGAACGGCGATCGCCGGAGCACACCGGGCGTCGCGGAACGACAACCCGGCCCACTTGGTGAGATCACGATCTCCGGCAGAGCCGTGCCCGGCCGGATACCGACGGGCCAACTCGGACAGGGCTGCGGTATCACGGTCAACAGACGGTGACGGTGCGCCGGGCCAGTCACGAACCCGCAACACGCCTGTTCGGCACCCGCCCCTGTTCGGCACCCGACAATGATCGATTCTCCCACCCGCACCCGGACGGTCGGGCGCCCACCTGCTCAGGCTTCCTGGAGAGCGGCTCCCAGGCTGCGCAACCCCTGCCGGTGGCTGCGGTACACAAGCGTGTGCCCGACGGCCACGACGGCCGCGATCGACCATTCGATGATTCCGAGGAATCCGAGCGCCACAAGACCGGCGAGGTAACCAAGCTGCTCAGGAGGAAGCAGCTCGTAGCGCCGACCGGCGAGGTCGACAGTGACGACACCGTGCCGGACGGCACGCTCGGCCGCTTCGTGGACACTTTCCAGCTTTTCGGTGGATACCGGTGTCAGAACCACGTCCGCCTCCCTGCCCTGGAGCTCCGTCTCAACCAGTCCTTTCCTTCCCCTGGGATTCCGGTCCCAACAGGCCGATGTCCGACAGATAGCCGGCAGAGGCCCGGCCCACCTGGCTGCACCCGGAATCCCCCCGCGGGAGCGGCGGCGCCGGGTCGATACTGCCGGATCGATACTTGCGTTCTCGAATAAGGATCATTCGGCAGATGACGGTGGATGTCCGTCGAACTCACGTGCCTCTGGCACCGCAAGCAGCGCCGACCGCGCCTGGGCAGCGTTTTGAAATCGCCGCTCCAGGTCCCGCGCCGTCCCTTTGGCTACAACCTGGGCCAATGCCGACGAGTAATCGAGGACGGAGACGTCGAGATCCTGGGCGGGTACCGGTAACGGCAGGTGCAACGGTTCAGGGCTTCCCGAATCCCGGTCATGAGCCTCGCGTTCCCCGTGACGCCAAGGGTCTCCTCCAACAACACAAGATCGTCAATGCTCGGAACCGCCGCGGACGGACGGGAGGGATGCTTACACGGAGTGGATGCTGACCTTTGTTCCGTGCACCTCGGCCAACGTGCGTAGGTCTGACGCGTCGCTGGTCAGGACCGAATGATCCTTCGATGCCGCGTTCAGCACGACCGTGGCATCGACGATGTCGCTGGTTCCCGCACGGGCCAACAGCGCGCCGACCGCTCGTGCGGTTTCCTCGGAAAGCGGCTCGATGTCACAGCCCTTCAACAGGCGGGACAGGTTCGGTTGCGGCCCGCCCCGCCAGACCTGCGCCAGTACGGGCGCCGGAACGACTGGCCGGACATCGTGCTCCAGCGCCTCGGCGTGCGTGGCCCACACCTTGTGGTCCGCCTGTTCAGCGGCAATAAGCGCCCCCGCGTCGTAGACCAGACCCTTCATTCGATCACTCCGAGGTCACGCAGGACGCGGCGGGCGTTCTCCCGAGCTTCCTCGGGAATGGGGCCGTGCTCGGCTTCGTACTCGCGGACGGCCGCGAGACCCTCCTGGATGCCGATGTGATGGTCGATCAGGCGGGATATCCAGGCCGACAGGCTGATGCCCTCGGTCGCCGCTGCCGCCCGTGCGGCAACGAGCACACGTTCGTCCAGGGAGAGGGACACCTTCGCCACGGCCATGCCGTCACCGTAGTCGATCTGTTCGTACCATCGGTACGAACATGCGGCCGAGAGCTCTCGGCCCGGCCAATCCGGAAGCAGGGTCACTGCGCACCTTCCTCCAACCCCTGGCAGATCTTGCTGTAAAGCAAGATTACCGGCCGAAGTAGGCAGATCGGCACGTAGCGTATACATCGAGACCACAGAATCGTTGAAACGCCGGTCAGACAGCCGTCCGCGACCAGATGATCGATTCCTGCCGGCCGCCGGTCGGCGTCCACCCACAGCTAACGGGCAGCTACCAGTAGCGGCGGACATCGCTTCTTCTTCGCGCCGAGCCGTACCGGCCGGCGGCGGCACGGGTCAGCGCAAGCGGTGGGCTACTTCGGTCGCCCAGTACGTCAGGATGATGTCCGCGCCCGCCCGGCGGACGGCGGTGATCGTCTCGGTGATGGCACGCTCGCGGTCGATCCAGCCGCTGGCTGCCGCGGCCTCCACCATCGCGTACTCACCGGACACCTGATATGCGGCGACCGGCACGTCAACGGCGTCGGCAACCGCCCGCAGGACGTCGAGGTAGGCCAGTGCCGGCTTCACCATCACGGCGTCGGCGCCCTCGGCGAGGTCGAGCGCGACCTCGCGCAGGGCCTCACGCGCGGAGCGGGCGGGGTCCTGCTGGTAACCGGCGCGGTCACCGAAACGCGGTGCACATTCGGCCGCGTCCCGGAACGGGCCGTAGAACGCCGAGGCGTATTTCGCCGAGTAGGCCAGGATCGGGACGTCGGGGAAGCCGCCGCTGTCGAGCGCCGCCCGGATCGCGCCCACCTGCCCATCCATCATCCCGCTCGGGGCCACCACGTGGGCGCCGGCGCGGGCCTGCGCCAGGGCGATCGAGGCGTAGCGGGCCAGGGTGGGGTCGTTGTCGACCTCGCCGTCCTCGGTCAGCAGACCGCAGTGACCGTGGTCGGTGTACTCGTCCAGGCAGAGGTCCGTCATGATCACCATGTCGTCGCCGATCTCGGTGACAAGATCAGCGAGGGCGAGCTGCACGATGCCGGACGGGTCGTCCGCGGCCGAACCGCGCCCGTCCTTGTGCGCCGGGACACCGAAAAGGATCAGACCGCCGACGCCGGCCCGGGCCGCCTCCACCGCAGCCTTGCGCAACGACTCCCGCGTGTGCTGGACCACCCCGGGCATCGAGGCGATCGGAGCGGGGGTGCCGATGCCCTCCTTGACGAACACCGGCAGCACAAGATCATCAGGATGCAGCCGGACGTCGGCAACCAGCCGACGCAGCGGCGCGCCACGGCGCAGCCGGCGGGGCCGCGCCAGGGGGAATCCCGCACCCCCACCGGCGATGGCGCCCGACGGCACGCTCACCGCCGGGAACCGCGCCGGGGCTTGGGCAGGCGGGCCGAGAGCGGACCGACCTTGCCCAGCTCCTCCCGGTGCTCGGCTGCGAAGTCGGCCAGCGCCTGCACCAGCGACGGGATCGTCGCCTCGGCCGCCTGGACG